>DASWQX010000029.1:0-15297 GCA_036403495.1 Thermoanaerobaculia bacterium | reverse complement strand
TCCACAGGTTTTTCATCATTCTGTGTGGAAGACTCCATGGTAGCCTTTCGTCACATGGCACGCGAACGAATTCTTCTCATCGAGGACGAGCCCGACATCGCCGAGGTGTTGCAGTACAACCTCGAAAAAGAGGGTTTCGCGGTGGAGCTCGCCCATCGCGGGGACAGCGGCCTCGAAGCCCTGCGCCGCCAGTCTCCCGATCTGATCCTGCTCGACCTGATGCTCCCCGGGATCGACGGCCTCGAGCTGACCCGCCTGCTCAAGCGCGATCCCGCCACCTCCAAGCTGCCGATCGTGATGCTCACCGCCCGCGGCGAGGAGCTCGACCGCATCGTCGGCCTGGAGCTGGGGGCGGACGACTACATCAGCAAGCCGTTCAGCCCGCGCGAGGTGGTCCTGCGGGTCAAGGCGGTGCTCCGCCGCCTCCAGCACGAGGAGGTCGCCGCCGACCGCCTGGAGGTCGGCGGGGTGCAGCTCGACATCTCCGGCCATCAGCTCCGGGTGCGCGGCAAGGAGACGCCGCTGACCGCCACCGAGTTCCGCCTGCTGCGCCTGCTGATGGAGCGCGGCGGCCGCGTGCAGACCCGCGGCCAGCTCCTCTCCGACGTCTGGGGGTACGCCGAGGACATCGACAGCCGCACCGTCGATACCCACATCCGGCGCCTCCGCCGCAAGCTGGGTTCCGAGGCCGACCGGATCGAGACCGTGATCGGCGTCGGCTACCGGCTGAGGCCCTGACGCTGGTGCGGCTCCTGGGCCTCCCGCCGAAGCTGCGGCTCGCTCCCCTCTGGCCCGCCCTGGCCGCCGTGGTCACCGCGACCCTGCTGCTGGGGTCGATGCTCCCCGCGCTGCTCCAGCGCACCGCCGCCGTCCAGCTCTTCGACATGCTCGACCTGCTGGCGCCGATCGCCCGCGAGCGGCTGAGCCAGCCGCAGGTCAGCCTGGAGACCTGGGCGGTGCAGCTCGCGGCGGACAGCGGCATCCGCGTCACCCTCATCCGCCGCGACGGCGTGGTGCTCGCCGACAGCTCGGTCGAGCCCGGCGAGGTGCGGTCGATGCAGAATCACCGCACCCGCCCGGAGGTGCGCGCCGCGCTCGCCGGCGGCCGGGGGATGAACGTCCGCCGGAGCGCCACCACCGGCAACACCTACGTCTACGTCGCGCGCACGCTCTCCGGCCCTGGCGGCGAGGTGATGGTCCTCCGCCTCGCCGAGCCGCTGGAGCAGCTCAGCGCCCTGCGCAGCCGGCTGGCGGTGGCGATGGCGCTGGCCATCCTGGCCGCCGGCATCGCCATCCTCCTCACCTCGCTCTGGCTCGACCGCCGCCTCTTCGAGCCGGTGTCGCGGCTGATCTCCGGCGCCCAGGACCTGGCGCTCGGCCGCGTCTCCCGCGTCGCCGTGCCGGACGAGGAGGAGCTCGCCGCCCTGGCGCTCGCCCTCAACCGCCTCGCCGCCAGCGCCGAGCGGCAGTTCGAGGCGGTCAGCCGCGAGCGCGACCACCTGCAGGAGATCCTCGCCAGCATGTCCGAGGGGGTCCTGGTGGTCGACCGCGACGGCCGCGCCCAGATGATCAACGGCGCCTTCTACCGCCTCTTCGACCTGACGGGCGATTTCAGCGGCCGGCCGGCGCTGGAGATCATCCGCCACCCCGGCTTCGGCCGCCTGATCGAGGACACCCTGCGCCAGGGGCGCCCGCAGACCGCCCAGATCGTCCTCGCCTCCCCCGAGCGGCGGACGCTGCTGCTGACCAGCGCCCTGCTCTCCGCCGGCGAGCGCGGAGCCGTGGTGGTGGCCCGCGACACCACCGAGCTGACCCGGGTCGCCGACATGCGGCGCGATTTCGTGGCCAACGTCTCGCACGAGCTGAAGACCCCGCTGGCGGCGATCCGCGGCTACGCCGAGACCCTGCGCGACGGCGCCCTCGACGAGCCGCCGACGGCCCGCCGCTTCACCGACCGCATCCTCAGCCAGTGCCGGCGCCTCCAGGAGCTGCTCGACGACCTGCTGATCCTCTCCCGCCTCGAAGGGGTGGACGCCGCGCTCGACCGCGAGCCGGTGAGCCTCGCGGCCGTCGCCCGCCACGCCGCCGAGCTGCTCGCCCCCACGGCGCGCGAGAAGCGGGTGGAGATCGAAATCGAGGAGGAGCCCGTGCCGCCGATCCCCGGCGACGCCGGCAACCTCGAACGGCTGCTGCTCAACCTGCTCGACAACGCGATCAAGTACAACCGGCCGGACGGCAAGATCACCGTCCGCGTCGCGCGCTGCGATGGAGAGGCGCTGCTGGAGGTGATCGACAGCGGCATCGGCATCCCGCCCGAGTCGATCCCGCGCATTTTCGAGCGCTTCTACCGGGTGGATAAGGGGCGCGCCCGCGAGGAGGGGGGGACCGGCCTGGGCCTCGCGATCGTCAAGCACATCGCTCAGGCCCACGGCGGGCAGGTGGACGTCGAGAGCCGCATCGGTCGCGGCTCGACGTTCCGCGTCCGGCTGCCGCTGCCGGCTTGAAAAGCGGGAACACGGACGAACAGGGACCTTCACAGACGGACAGGGACAGAAAAACCGTGTCGGTTCTTGCCGTCCTTGTTAGTCCATGTCCGTCCCTGTTCGTCCGTGGGGTTTCTACCCGCGCGCGATCAGGCGCAGGTGTTGGTGGCGGCGGTGGTCTGGCAGCTCACGCAGGTGTGCTGAACGCTGCAGATCTGGCGGCTCTCCTGGGTGCAGATGGTCACCGCGCCGACGACTCCGTCGAGGTTCCCGCCCTCCAGCGGCGCCAGGGTCTCCTTGGCCAGGCTCAGCTTCTTACGATCGCTCTTCTGCTTTTTCATCGTTTCTTACCTCCTCATACGTGGACGTTGAGGATACCACACCCATAGTGATATCAATATTTCACGACTCCTTCGCTTTCGCGCCGTTCCTGATCTCCCGCCGCGACAGCCAGAACCCCGGCGCCATCGGCAGCCAGTAGGTGAAGCCGCGCAGGAGGAGCGTCGCGGTGAGCCCCGCCTCGACCGGCACCCGGAACAGCGCCAGCATGGCGACCGCGCTCGCCTCGAAAGTGCCGAGGCCGCCGGGCACCAGGAGGACCGTCGCCGCCACCTGGGCGAAGACGAAGCTGGCGAACGCCGCCGCCGGATGGGCGTGGAAGCCGACGGCGCGCAGGGTCGCCCAGAGAGTGGCGGCGTCGAGGAGGAAGATGAGGAGCTGGAGTGCGACGTCCTCCAGAAGGATCGCGCGGTTGCGCACCAGCCGGCGGGGCGCGCTGGCCACCTGCTTGAGGAGATCGCCGGCGCGCGGCACGAAGCGGACCCAGCGCGGCGGCTCGCGATCGCGCTTGCGCCCCCGGCTGAGCCAGAGCACGGCGGCCGGGATCGACAGGGCGAAGATCGGGAACAGGCCGGCCAGCAGGAGCACCAGGCGGTTGAGGTCGCGCAGCCAGGCGACGATGGCCAGGCTGGCGATCACGCAGACGGCGAAGGCGGCGTAGAGGGTCAGCAGGTCGACCAGGATGGCGGCCACGGCGAGCCGGGTGTGGACCTTCCGCCGCTCCAGCGCCTTGACCACCAGCAGCCGGCCGCCGAAGCCGGCGGTGGGGAGCACCTGGTCGACGAACAGCCGGGCCACGGCGACCGGCACCAGCGAGCGCACCGTGCAGCGCCCCCGCCCCCGCCGCAGCACCCGCTGCCAGACCGCCGCCGCGGCGACGTAGGTGGCGGCCTGGAGGAGGGCGGCGACCAGGATCCACGCCGGCCGCGCCGCTTCGAGCTGATGCGCGAACTTGCGCCCCTCCCCCAGATGGGAGACGACCGCGAACAGGCCGGCCAGCAGCAGCACGCCCGGCAGCCAGGAGAGGATCCGCCGTAATCGGCTCGTCTTCGGAGTCTCCCCGCCCGTGGTCTCCGCCTCGGCCTCGACTTTGCTCTCTTCCTGCGCCGGCTCCGCCATCGCCGGGCATCCTACCAGCCCGGGTGCGCGAAGGCCGCCCCTTCGGATAACGTACCGCCGACGTTCAGGAGATCCGAGATGCGTACCCTTCTCTCGAAAAGCTTCGCCCTGGCGGCAATTGCGGGAACGGTGGGGATGGCCGCCCTGGCATCCGCGGCGCCGGCGGCGTCCGGATCGCCGCAGACCTTCGGCATCCCGCACGCCACCTTCCCCCTGCCCGGCATCATGGCCGCCGGCCAGCCGACCGGCGAGCAGATCCAGTTGCTCGCCGAGGAGGGGAACTACCACGCGGTGATCGACCTCCGCCCACCGCAGGAGACGCACGGCTTCGACGAGGCGGAGGCCGCCCGCCAGATCGGGCTCGCCTACATCAACATCCCGGTCACGCCGGCGACGCTCGACCAGGCGGCGATCGACCGCTTCCTCGAGGCCCTGCGCGCGATCCAGCCGCCGCTGCTCGTCCACGACGGCACCGCCGAGCGCCCCGCCGCCCTCCTCTATGCCTGGCTGGTGCTGGAGAAGCGGGAAGCGCCCGCCCGGGCGCTGGAACGGGCCCGCGCCGCCGGCCTGCGCGATCCGGAGCTGACGCAGAAGGTGAGGAAGCTGGTGGCCGAACGGAGCGCGCCGGGCGCCGCCCCCAGGCCCTGAGCCTCACTTCCCATGGATCATCCCCACCACCCCGGCGCGGATCATCGCCACCGAGATCGCGGCCAGGAAGAGGCTCGCCACCTTGGCGATCGCCCGTGACCCGGCGGTGCCGGTGGCGCGGCCGATATAGGGGCTGGCCACCAGGGTCAGGAACACCAGGGCCATGTTGACGATCAAAGAGAGCAGCGTCGGGATGTAGCCGTAGGCCTCGCGCGACACCAGGATCGAGGTGATGGCGGCGGGACCGACGATCAGCGGGATGCCCAGCGGCACGATCCCCACCGAGGCGAGGTCCTCCCCCTCGCCCCCCTCCGTGGGATCGCGGCGGCGGAAGTCGCCGAAGATCAGGTTGGAGATGCTGAGCACCAGCAGGATCAGGCCGCCGCCCACCCGCAGGTCGTTGACGGTGATGCCGAGAAGGGAAAAGATGAGCTGGCCCGCGAACAGGATCAGCACCGAGAGCCCGACGGCGGTGAGCATCGCCTGCAGCGTCAGCCGCCGCCGGTCGGCCGCCGGGAGGTTCTCGGTGACGCTGAGATAGATGGGGATGATCCCCATCGGATTGATCGCCACGAAGAGCGGCAGGAAGCTTTCGACGTACGGAGCGATGTAGGCGCGCATCGACGGGGATCCCGGGATCCCGGGGAGCATATCGCGATGAGGATTCGAATTCCTGATCTCGTGCTGGCGGTCGCCACCCTCCTCTGTCTCGGCTGCGCCTCGACGCCCCGGCCGGGGACGGGCGACATCGCCTTCCGCCTCTTCTGGCAGGGGGAGGAGGACCTCGATCTCCACGTCCTGGAGCCCTCGGGCGCGGAGATCTCCTTCCTGCACCGCAAGGCCGACTCGGGCGGCGAGCTCGACGTCGACTGCAACTCCGCCCCCGACCGCATCTGCTGGAAGCCGATCGAGAACGTCTTCTGGCCCGTCGGCAAGGCCGCGGAAGGGGACTACGCCTATTGGGTGGAGCTCTTCCAGCACAGCAAGCAGGCGCCGCCGGTCCCCTTCGTCCTCCAGGTGCTGCAAGGCAAGCAGGTCGTCCACACCGAGAGCGGCAGCATGACCACGGCAGGTGGGTCTTCGGCAAGATTCCGGTTCACCTACCGGCGCGGTCCGGTGCCGGGAAAAGGATAGGGCTCCGAGGACCGCGCCGACCGACACCGACCGCAACCGCACAACCTCGCCGCCTCAGCGCTGGGCCCCTTCGGCATCGGCGCCGCCATCACACCTGATGACCGGCCGCAGCGTGCTCGTCTCCGGCGGCCGCCAGAACCTCTTCGGCCTGATCGCCGCCGGAGTCACCTTCGGAGTCGGCAAGCTGATGGGGGTGGGACTGGGGGGTTAGGCCTCAGCCAGAAAAATCAGTTCTCAAAGACGACCATCGGACAGATGATCCGAGTTTGTGCTCCTTTCCTTACGTCCAGTCCAGACTCTTCGGTTACGGTGGGACAAAAAAATTTTTGCTTCCTTCCCCCAAGGGAGTAGGGAACCGCATTCTCGCGCATTCGCACGGGAAAGCGCTGTTGCGGATTCCCCGCCGCTAAGGCGTAGTAGCCCACGAAATGGTGCCCGACGTCCTCCATATCATCAGAGGGCCTTTTTGTAGGATTATTAGTCACCCAAAGGTCGGGACATGTCCCGTTCATACACTTAAGATCAACCTTGAACGAATGACTCCCGTTTCTCTCCTTGAGATATAAACTTACGGAATCGTTAGGCATTTCAAGTTCAAACATAACTGTTTCCGCAACGGCCTGTACATGCCCCAACGTGCTGGAGATGCTTTTCACAAAATGAACGGGATCAACCTGGAACGCACAATCTTCTCCCTGACAGCTCCCCACCTCCACTTGATCGAGATGGCATGTCTCCGCATTCTTCCAGCTAAACCCCATTTGTAGGCTCACCAGGCTGCTGACATCTTCAAATTTCTTCGCCTTCCCGCCATCTTCATCGACCGTGGACATGTGGACCAGCCAAGAAATATTGGTTGCGTCAGTCCTGTTGAAGGGCCTAACGTTTTGCGGCCTGGCATACATTGTGTGAGCCGATTTAGCTGAGGCCGGATTTAATACAATATCTATTGGACCGGTTATATTATTGCACACGAGAAATGCCTTTCCATTGATGGGCTTCTTGGCGCAATCGGCACCAGCAATCGTGCCCACAGTACTAGTGTCGGTAATCTCAACCATAAGCTCCGCTTCATGTTCTATATGTTTAATGACATAGGCGCTCATCATGTCCGGATCCGGTCGGTTATTGACAAAAGCAATCATTCCGCTGAAGAAAACGTGCAACAGCGTGCTAGCCATTGAGACCTCCCTTTTTATTATTGGTAGTGCCGGCACCGATGAGCTGATATCCTGCCCATGAAGCCGGCGATGCGCTTGCCTGATCAGGTTTTGAAAGCGCTAAAAGCTGTGCTTGCCGCAGTGCATCAGTGACGGACGCTCCCGCCCGAAGCAATCGGTAAAAATTCAGGAA
This sequence comes from Thermoanaerobaculia bacterium, assembly GCA_036403495.1. Classification (GTDB taxonomy): domain Bacteria; phylum Acidobacteriota; class Thermoanaerobaculia; order Multivoradales; family UBA5704; genus DATARR01. Next base: position 8,221 of record DASWQX010000029.1, on the reverse strand, counting down.
AAACGGCCGCGCCGAGACGTCGTTGACCACCCATAGGCTCGCAACGACGGCAGGAACGCCGATGGCGAGCAATGGCCGCGCCAAGTTCTCCACTCCCTCTCCATTAGCAGTGCCACCGGCGAGACCACCGCACGAGGACAGGACCGCCAAGCGTGCGCAGGCTCCCCGCGCGCCGTACAACTCGCGTGCGTACAGGATTCCGGAAGCTCCCTTGGAGGGAGCGAACGCCAGGAAAGCCGAGAGCGAGGGCGCCGAGCCGGTGACGGCGTGACCCGCGAAATGGATGATGTCGAAATGGCTCAAAGCTCTGAGGAACTCCTCCTTCGTAGCTTCACCTCTCAGAAGGAGACGGGATCCCGGGTACATCGCGGCGACCTCCGCCGCCTCCCGCGCGGCTTGATCCAGTTGCGGTAGGCCGAAAAGAGCCGGCTCCTCGAATGCCGGATCACCCATTACCATCATGCGGGCCGTCGATGAGACACCCAGGTGCCGCTCCCGCTGCAGCGCTTCCGAATAAACCCTCGCGCTGGGTGCGATGCTCACCGCATACTGCGCGATCAGGTACTGGCCGGAAGGGGCGGGCAGAGCCGCGAAGGGTAGGGAAAAGAGCTCTCGATCTGGTATGAACACGAGCGCTGCTACATCCTTGATCGCCGGTCGGACCGTGCCGACCAGCAGGTCGTAAAGCTGCCGGGATTCGACATCCCGATGCAAGGTGGACGAGGGGCGTAGCACCTCATGCCGGAAGTGATCAGCCAGAGCCCGCAGTGTTCTGGAAGATACTTCGACGGTAGAAAGGTCGAGCGAGTTACGCCGTACGACCCAGACCAGCAACCTCTCCGGTAGAACCTGGTACTCGACGAGCGCCAGATCGGCGGGAAGGCTCTGCTGGATCGATGCGACAGTCAGGGCCTCTCCAGCCTTCTCACCCAGACCGCTCAACAGCAGCTCTCGCAAGATCTGAGCGCGAGCGCCCTCCGAGAAGTCGAACGCGCGGTCTTTGCGGCCAAGGTGGACCTGAAGCCCAACCATGTCGTCGAAAACGGTCCGGAACTCTTCCAGGTAGGAAGCCCGTAGCGACAAGTCGACCACCATCTTCCGCCGGGTCTGGATCAACTTGATGGCCTGCTGGAAATCGGCCTCCGCGAGCGCCAGTCTGTCTATCGCGAAGTAGGCGCGAGCCCTTTGCGCATAGATCAGTGCCAGTTGTAAGGGATAATCAGTGCTTTCATAAAGACTGAGCGCCTCGGTCAGGCTTTTGATGCCAGCCGCAGGGTCGTCCAGAGTAAGGAGTTCTCCCTCCGTGGCGAGGAGATCACCGAGCATGGACATGCGGGCGTTTTCATCAGGCAACCCGGGCAATAGGGATTTTGCTAGTCGGATGTCCTCCTTTGCCTCTTTCAATCGTTTGAGACCACCGAACGCAAGAGCTTTCCGGCGCAGGCAATAGATTCCCATCACCGTGGAAGAGGAGGAGTTATCAACAGCCTCTCGCAGGAGAAGCAGGGACACCGCAGGCTTTTCCGCTTGAAGAGATGTCGCGCCAGCCTCCTCCAGAACCTGCTGCCTTCGCGTGGCGCTTCGGAGGTCACGAGCCGAGCGCAGAGCTTCGAAATGGAACTTCCAGGCTCCTGAAAGATCCCCCAGACCCGCCAGGGCCTCGGCGACGAGAGATTGCACCACCGCAAGATTCTCGCCCTCCCGAATCGTTGCAAAATCGCGAAGGGCCGGCCGGTATGCTGCGAGCGCTTCCGCAGGCCTCCCTTGGAACATATCGATCAGGCCTTCCACCCAGTGCGCGCGCCCCGTGAGGCTTTGGACCCCACCCGAATCAAGCCGGTGGAGCAACTCCAAGGCACGATCGTAATGGAAGAGCTGCATCTCGCAGACCGCCAGACGGAAGGATCCCCACTGCGCGAAAGAGCTTCCTCCCCTGCTCAGGAGGGTTGACGCTTCGGCAAAGTGATCTCTGGCCTCTGTAAACCGCCCCAGAGAATAAGATTCCAGTCCTGCTCGATACGAAAGGTGCCCGTGGACTAAGCGAGAAAGGTGCTCGTGACCCCGCAAAAGCACCGCTTTGTCTATTGACCCGGTCGCGCCAAAGACCATCCGCTCCCCATTGACGGCAGCCAGCGCGGCGCCGATGGAGCGGGCCGTATCCAGACTTCGTTTCACTGCATCGGCGTTCTTTCCGATCTCCGCCGCCGCCCACTCCCCCAGCAGCTTCTCCTCGGCATATTCCCGAGCCGCCTGAGGGTTTCGACCCACGATCCGGTTGACCGCCGCCTGATCGTTTCTGAGCACCGCCGCTTCCAGCTTCTGCACCTGGAGAGCCCAGCGGCTCGCGGCGTCGGGACCGTCCGAGGCGGCCTTGCGGGCTTTTGCCTCCTGGGCCCAGCCGGATTTCTTGTCGATCTTCAGATAATCATCCCAGGCTGACCGCGCCTGATTTCTGAGAAATAGGCTTTCCAGGGCCAGAGCCCGGTTGAAGAGCGCTTCGGGGAGCCTGGGACCCAGGGTGACCGCGTTTTCCGCGGCTTCCAGGGACTTCACGCGGGAGTAGGGATCGTTGTTGATCCTGGCGTCCGCCAGGTAGGCGGCGGCCAGATCGGAAAGGAGCGCCGCGCTATTCAGCCGGGCCGCGCTCGCGGCTTCGAGGCCTTGGACGGCCTGCCGCGAATCTCCATCGAGCAACTTGAACAGAGCCCGGTCGGCGAGCGCTTCGGGCGATGAACCGGACACTCGCCGGGAAAGCTTGCGGAGCGCGAGGCGGCGGTCCTTGGAGAGCCGGAGGCCGGGATGGGCGGGATCGAAGCTCGCGTAAGAAAACCCTCCCGTGAAACGTCCTTCCACGAATCGCGAAGGTCCCACAACGTCGGCTACCCTGGCGCGCGTGGAAATCGGCAAATTTCTATGGGAACATGAGTAGATCCCAGGCCCTCCGAGGAGAGACAACGGGACAAGAATCGCGAAGAGGAGCGCTGAACGCCGGCTCATCCGCCTCCCTTGGCAGAGCAAAGAAAGGTCGTTGCTTCGCTGACTGACGAGAAGCTTAGCTTAGCATTGGAATGCCAGGAGAGAGAAGCAAATTTCGCGGGCGGATGTGCAGGGGAGCGCACGGTTCCCCTGCGCGTCGGACGAAATCTTTCGATCGCTGCCGAGACGGCTACCCCGCCGGCGTCCCCGTCACCACGAGCTGGTTCACCACACTCGTCACCCCTTCGACCTTGCGGGCGACCTTCTCGGCTTCGACCTTCTGCTCGGCCAGGGCGACCTTGCCGCTCAGGGTGACCTGTCCGTGCGAGGTGTCGACGTTGACGTAGATGGCGTTGATCGCCGGGTCGCCCGCCAGCTTGGTCTTCACGGTGGCGGTGATGTTGGCGTCGTTGAGCAGCTCCTTGGCCACCGGGACGACCTTGGTCTCGACCTGGGTCTGGACCTTGTCGGCGCCGCGCTGGATGGCCGCGCCGGCCTGGTTGGCCCCCTCCTTGATCTGCTCGCCGGTGGTCTTGAACTCGGCGTTGGCGCGGGCGACGTTCTGGTCGACCTTCTCGCCGTTGACGTGGACCTGGGTGTTCCCCTGGGCGTCCCGCTCGGCGTGGACGGCGCTGTCGGGGTTGTTGCAAGCCGCCAGCGGGATCAAACCGGCTCCCAGGCAGATCGCCGCCAGGGTGGGGAGAGTTCGGGTTTTCATGGCTCGTCTCCTTGAGAAGACAAAAAAAGGGGGGAAACGGCTGGCCTGTCGACTCAGGACGTCTCCCCTTCAGGGAGGGGCCGCGAAAGGCTGCTTCGCGCCGCTGCGTGTCTCAGGGTCAGTACCCCGAGGCCAACCCCAGAAAGATGCAGCCTCTGTGCCACTTCACCCAGCGGGTTTGGAGCGTCCGCGGCCTGCGACCGCAAAGGGGGACGACCGCGATGCGGCCCCAGCCGCGCCCTCCCTCTCCTTCAGGAGAGGGATCGAGGGTGAGGTCGCAGGCCTCGTCCGCGCGCTTTTTGCCGTGAAATTCTTACAGGACCGGCAGGGCGGCGTGCGCCGCGATCCCCGCCACCCGATCGGCGCCGCTGTAGACGTTGAAGCGGTCGCCGCGCAGGAAGCCGACGAGGGTGAGGCCGAAGCGCTCCGCCAGCTCGACCGCCAGGCTGCTGGGAGCCGAGACGGCGCAGACGACCGGCACCCCCGCGACCAGGCACTTCTGGAGGATCTCGTAGCTCGACCGGCCGCTCACCAGCACCACGTGGCGGTGGAGGGGGAGGAGCCCCTCGCCGAGCGCCCAGCCGATCAGCTTGTCGAGGGCGTTGTGGCGGCCGACGTCCTCGCGGACGGCGAGGAGCGTGCCCGCGGTGTCGAAGAGGGCCGCCGCGTGGATGCCGCCGGTGGTGGCGAACAGCCCCTGGGCCTCGCGCAGCCGCGCCGGCAGGCCGGAGAGGAAGGCGGGCGAGACCTCGGGGCCGTCCGGGACCGGCTCGGTCACCCGCAGGGTCAGCGCGTCCAGACCCGCCTTGCCGCAGACGCCGCAAGCGCTGGTGGCGAAGAAGTGCCGTTCGAGCCCGGCGAGCTCCGGCTCGGGGAGGCCGTCCGCCAGCTCGACGTCGACGATATTGGTGCAGGCCCCGTCCGGCTCGACGCAGGCCTGGCTGCGCACCACGTCCGAGCGCCGCTCGATCACCCCCTCGGCGAACAGGAAGCCGAGGGCCAGCTCCTCGTCCGCCCCGGGGGTCCGCATGGTGACGGCCACGGTGCGCCGCCGCCCCTCCTGGATCAGCCGGATCTCCAGCGGCTCCTCGGTCGCCAACTCGTCGGCGCGCGGCTCGGCGGCGCCCGCTTCCACCCGGTAGATCCGGGCCTCCGTGGTGCTCGACTTCGCGGTCCGGAGTCGCATGCGCTTCAGCTTCTCACAGGATCGGCCTCCAGGGGAGCGTCCTCCGGGATCGCGCCCTGCCGCGGCCGGCCGGCCAGAATCTGCCAGAGCCGCGGCCAGAGGCCGAACCCCACGACGGCCGCCGTCAGGTAGAGGAGATAGGCCAGCGCCGAGGAGGTCCCCAGCCCGGGAAAGAGCTTGCCGGGCAGCCAGTAGAGGAGGACCGCCGTCACCCCCATCGCCAGCAGCCCTCCCGCGACGATGCCGATCCGGCCGCGCGCCGTCCGTGGCGGCGTGAAGGCGGGGCGGGCAACGACGCAGCCGGCCAGCAGGCCGCAGGCGCCCGGCTCGGCGCCGACGGCGAAGGCGAGCATCAGCGTCACCGCCCCGATCAGCGGCTCCCACGAGCGCCGCCAGGAGCGCGGGCCGGCCCAGCCGCCAGCGGCCCAGGCGAAGATCGCCCCCAGGATGAACCCGCCGCCGACGTCCTCCGGCAGGTGGACGCCCAGGTAGAGCCGCGACGTTCCCACGGCGATCATGATCAGGAGGGCCGCCGCCCAGAGCCACCTTCGCTGGTGGTGGAACGCGTAGGCGAGATAGAAGGTGGCGGCGTTCTGCGAGTGGCCGCTGGGGAATCCATGGCCGAGCGCCGTCCGCTCCGCGCCGGGAGTGCTGACCTGCGGATCGGTCTGGAACGGCCGGTCGGTGCCGAACATCTCCTTCAGGATCCGGTTGAGCAGGAGCGACGCCGCCATCGCGATCGACAGCCGGCGCGCGAAGACCGGATCGACCAGCCAGCTATAGAGCAGGAGCACCGGCCAGAGCACGGCGCTGGTGCCGAGACCGGTGAAGCCCAGGAAGAGCAGGCGCAGGTGGGGGCCGAAGAGGTGCTGGAGGAAGTGGATCGTACCCATGGCGCCTCCGAGGCATGCATCTTGCGTTCCCGGTTGGCTTTGGAGCGTAGTCGCAGGAGAAACGAGCGGAGGAGGAGATCATGGCGCGCGCGATCTGGAAAGGGAGCATCAGCTTTGGCCTCGTCAACATCCCGGTGGGCCTCTATACCGCCGAGTCGCGGGAGGACATCAGCTTCAAGCTGCTCGACAAGAAGACGATGTCGCCCATCCATTACAAGCGGGTCAGCGAGGAGAGCGGCAAGGAGGTCCCCTGGGACGAAACGGTCCGCGGCTATCCGCTCGAAGGGGGCAAGTACGTCGTGCTCTCCGACGAGGACCTGAAGGGGGCCGCCCCCGAGGCCACGCAGACGATCGACATCGTCGACTTCGTGGACCTCGAGGAGATCAGCCCGCTCTACTTCGACAAGCCCTACTACCTCGCCCCCGACAAGAAGGGGGCGAAGGCCTATGCGCTGCTGCGCGAGACGCTCCGCCGCACCGGCAAGGTGGGGATCGCCAAGGTGGTGATCCGCACCCGCCAGTATCTCTCCGCCGTGGTCGCCCGCGGCGACGTGATGACGCTGGAGCTGATGCGCTACGCCCACGAGTTACGCGCGCCCGAGGATCTCGGCATCCCGCACGGCAAATCGGGGGTCACCGACCGCGAGGTCGACATGGCCGAGCGCCTGGTCGAGGGGATGGTCGCCGCCTGGGAGCCCGAGAAGTACAAGGACACTTACCGCAACGACGTCATGAAGATGATCGAGAAGCGGGCCAAGGCCGGCGAGCTCGAAGCGCCCTCGGAACCGGCGCCGAAGCCGGAGAAGCCGCGCAACAACGTGATCGATCTGATGGCGCTGCTCAAGCAGAGCGTCGAGCAGGGGGGCAAACCGGCGAAGAAGGCCCCGGCGAAGAAGACCGCCCGCAAGCCGGCGAAGAAGGCGGCGTCGAAGAAGGCCCCGGCCAAGAAGGCGGCGGCGAAGCGGAAGAGCGCGTAGGGCGGCTTCCGAGGCCTGCGACCTCACCCTCGATCCCTCTCCTAAAGGAAAGGGAGGGCACGACGGGGGCTACATCGCAGTCGTCCCCCTTCTCCTTCAGGAGAAGGGGATAGGGGATGAGGTCGCGGGCCACCGGCGTCGCACGAAGAGAAAGGGATCTCAGGAACGCACCCATGCCTCTCACCGAATACAAAAAGAAAAGGAACTTCCGCGCCACCCCGGAGCCCGAGGGGAAGGTCAAGGCCACGAAGGGGCACTCCTTCGTCATCCAGAAGCACGCGGCCACCCGCCTGCACTATGACTTCCGTCTGGAGATGGAGGGGGTGCTGCGGAGCTGGGCGGTGCCGAAGGGGCCGAGCCTCGATCCCGGCGAGAAGCGGCTGGCGGTCCACGTCGAGGACCATCCGATCGACTACGGCGACTTCGAGGGGATCATCCCCAAGGGGCAGTACGGCGGCGGCACCGTGCTCCTCTGGGACCGCGGCACCTGGACCCCCGAGGGGGACGCCATCGCCGACTACAAGAAGGGAAACCTCAAGTTCCGCCTCGACGGCGAGAAGCTCCATGGCAGATGGGTGCTGGTGCGCATGGGTGGCCGTAACCAGGAGGAAGGGCACGAGAACTGGCTGCTGATCAAGGAGAAGGACGAGACCGCGGTCCCCGGCAGCGGTGACGCGGTGGTCGAGGCGTACCCCGACAGCGTCGCCTCCGGCCTGAGCCTGGCCGAGATCGCCGCCGATCCCGAGCGGGTCTGGAAATCGAACCGCGCTGAACCCGCCGGGAAAAGCGCCAGCTTCAAGGACAAGGTCTCGGCCGTGGCGGCCAAGGCCGTTTCGAAAAAAGCGCCAGCCAAGAAGGCGCCGGCTAAAAAGGCGCCGGCCAAAAAATTAGCGGCGAAAAGCGCGAAATCCGCCATCCCCGGCGCCCGCAAGGCGGCGATGCCGCGCACGATCGAGCCCGAGCTGGCCACCCTGGTCGATGCCGTGCCCCCCGGCCAGGAGTGGGTCCATGAGATCAAGTACGACGGCTACCGGGTGCTCTGCAAAGTCCGCGACGGCGAGGCGCGCCTGATCACCCGCCACGGCAAGGACTGGACCGACCGCTTCGCTCCCATCGCCCGCGCGGCCGAGCAGCTCCCCTTCCGCGAGGCGATCCTCGACGGCGAAGTGGTGGTGCTGGAGCCGAACGGCACCACCAACTTCCAGTCGCTCCAGAACGCCCTCGCCGAGAACCGGCAGGACGACCTCGTCTACTTCGCCTTCGACCTCCTCTACCTCGACGGCTACGACCTGCGCGACGCGACGCTCCTGGCCCGCAAGGAGGCGCTTCTCGGGCTGCTGGCGGGAGGCGCCGGACCGATCCGGCCGGGCGATCACGTCGAGGGGGACGGCGAAGGGTTCTTCCGCCAAGCCTGCGACTACGGCCTCGAGGGGATCGTCTGCAAGCGCACCGACCTCCCCTACCGCGCCGG
>DASWQX010000028.1:0-4235 GCA_036403495.1 Thermoanaerobaculia bacterium | reverse complement strand
CTTGACGAGATCCGGGTGCATGCCCGGGATGGCGAGCTCCAAGAGGGCCGCCTCCCCCTCCTGCTGGATCTTCTGGTCGAACTCGGCCTTGACCTTCTCCACCACCTCCTCGATCCGCGCCGGGTGGATGCGGCCGTCGGTGATCAGGCGCTCGAGGGCCACCCGCGCCACCTCGCGGCGGAAGGGGTCGAAGCCGGAGAGGATGACGGCCTCGGGGGTGTCGTCGACGATCAGGTCGACCCCGGTCGCCATCTCGAGGGCGCGGATGTTCCTCCCCTCGCGGCCGATGATCCGCCCCTTCATCTCGTCGTTGGGGAGCATGACGACCGAGACGGTGGTCTCCGAGACGTAGTCGGAGGCGGCGCGCTGGACGGCCATGCCGATGATCCGCTGGGCCTGCCGCGAGGCCTGCTCGCGCGCCTCGTCCTCGATCCGCTTGACGATGTGGGCGGCCTCCATGCGGGCCTCGTCCTCCATCACCCGCACCAGCTCTTCCTTGGCCTGCTGGCCGGTGAGGCCGGCGATCTGCTCGAGCTTGGTGCGCTCCTCCGCCATCATGCGGTCGAGCTCGGTCTCGCGCTTCTCGGCGCTCTTCTCGCGCCCGGCGAGCGAGCGGTCGAGCTGCGAGAGCTCCTTGTCGCGCCGCGTCAGGTCTTCGGTCCGCTTGTCGAGGCTGTCCCCCTTCTGGGTGAGGCGGCGCTCCTGAGCCTCGAGCTCCGAACGCTGCTTGCGGGAGACCTTCTCGAACTCGCTGCGCGCCTGGAGGAGCTTCTCGCGCGCCGCCACCTCGGTCTCCCGCATCTGCGCCTCGCTCTGCCGCCGGGCGTCCTCGACGACCTGGGCGGCCTCGCGCTGCGCCGCTTCCAGCACACGCTTCCTCTCGTGGCGCATCGAACGATAGCCAAAGAGGAGCACCATGACCGCGGCGGCCAGAAAGGCCACGGCCAGAATAATGACTGAGGTGTTCACCGGTAACCCCTTATCTCAAACGGGAACCGGCGAGATCCGGGAAGGACCCCCCTTGCAGAAGGGGGAGAGCAAAGGCATCCCCCGCGCGGCCGTGAGGGCCGGGCGTTTAGAACCTACGCGCCAGGTGGGTGTCCGCTTCGTGAGCCGTCAGCGTCCTCGTCGATGCGAGGCTGGCACGGGCCACACGAGTAAAAGACTCCCGTGGAAAGAATGTTGGTTCTACAAGCATAGAACCCATCACGAACCACGCAGGGGATGCTGACCCTTGTTCCATCATATCTTGAGCTGGCGCCGCCGTACCCCCGGTTCAACCCTCCAGGGCGTGAGCTAATTCCTCGGTCAGCGCCGCCACCTTCTCCCTGATCTCGACCTGTTCCCCATCTTGCCGATTCTGCGTTAGTAACAGCTCGTCCGCGAGGTTGAGCGCCGCCAGGATGGCGATCCGGGCGGTATCGCCCTTCACATGCTCGGCCACCTCCCGCATCTTGCGGTCCACGAGGTCGGCCAGCTCCTGAAGACGCCCGTTCTCGTCGCTCCCGCGGACGCTGTACACCTCGCCGAAGATCTCAACCTGAGTCGTGGTTGAAGAAGGCATAGGTCGTCCCATCCGTCGGTAGTGCCTACCCGGCCAGCAAGTTGCGTAGTGCCAGCGGTTTGGCCAGGGACAATATACCACAGGTGTCAAAAAGCGTCCGCCGGGCGTCGAGAGGGAGAAGAGCGCGGCTACAATCGCCGCCGTGCCCCTCTACCCCACCCTCCGGCAGCTACTCTTCCGGCTCGATCCCGAAACCAGCCACGGGCTCGGCATCGCCGCCCTCCGCGCGGCCCGCCGGGTGCCGGGGCTGGTCGCGGCCCTGAGCCGCCGTAATCAGGTGGACGCCGCTCCACTGCGCCAGACCCTGTTCGGCCGCGAGATCGCGAACCCGATGGGGCTGGCGGCGGGTTTCGACAAGAACGCCGAAGCGGTGCTCGCGCTGCCGGCCCTCGGCTTCGGCTTCGCCGAGGTCGGAACGGTCACGCCGCTGGCGCAGCCGGGCAACCCCCGGCCGCGCCTCTTCCGCCACACGTCCGAGCGCAGCCTGCAAAACGCCCTCGGCTTCAACAACGCCGGCCTGGCGGCGATGCGCCGCCGGCTCGAACAGGCCTCCCCTACCCCCCTGCCGCTCGGCGTCAACCTCGGCAAAAACAAGGCGACCTCGCCCGAGAAGGCGCTGGACGACTACGAGACCCTGATCCGCGGCCTCCACGACCTCGCGGACTACCTGGTGGTGAACCTCTCCTCCCCCAACACGCCCGGCCTCCGCGACCTCCAGAACGAGGAGTTCCTGCGCGCCCTGTTCGGACTGGCGAAGGGGCTCACCGCCAAGCAAGTCCTGGTGAAGATCGCCCCCGATCTCGAGCTTAGCCAAGCGGTCGCCTTGAGCGAGATCGCCGTCGACGCCGGAGCCGCCGGGGTGATCGCCACCAACACCACGACCGACTACGCGCTGCTCCCGGGGGCGAAGGATTTCGGCGGCCTCTCCGGCGCGGTTCTGCGCGAGAAGAGCTTCCGGATCTTCGCGGCGGTGGCCAGGGCGCTATACGGGAGGGCGGTGCTGATCAGCGTCGGCGGCATCGACTCCGGCGCCGAGGCCTACCGGCGGCTGCGGGCCGGCGCCTCGCTGGTGCAGATTTATACGGCGCTGGTCTACGAGGGACCGGGGCTGCCGCGGCGGATCAACGAAGAGTTGCTGGCGTTGATGGCGCGGGATGGGGTGAAAGGGATCGCCGAGGTGGTGGGGGCGGACCGGCGGTAAATCTAGCTCTCCACCAACCCCGCCAGCCGGCCGGTGAGCGCCTCCACCCGCCGCCGCACCTCTTCGCGCTCGATCTCCCAGCTCTTCGCCGCCGCGGCGGCCGTAGCGCGCTCGGTCTCGGCGGCGGCGAGGCTCGCCTCCAGGGTGCGGACGTGGGCGCGGAGCGCCTCGATCTCCTCGTCCCGATCGCCCTCCTCGAAGGGGAGCGCTGGAGGCAGGGAGCGAGTGGCGGCCTCGGTTTCGAGATTCCGGATGCGGTCGCGCAGCGAGCCGTTCTCCTCGCTCAGCTCCCCCAGGCGCGCGACGGCGTCGCGGACGTGGGTTTCGAGACTGTCCAGCCAGTCGATCTCCACAGGCCTACCCCTTCCAGCCGAAGCGGCGCTCGAGCTCCTGGTTGAGGCCGAGCTGGCGCTCGTTGACCTCCCCTTGGGTGAGCGAGCGCTCGCGCGCGTTGTAGAAGAACGAGATCGTCGTCTTGACCGCCCCTTCGGGCACCCCCTGCCCGCGGTAGCGCACCTTGAGATCCCAGGCGGCCAGATCGGGGGGAGCCAGCTCGCGGATCGTGCCGTCGATCTCCGCCCAGGTGACGGCGACCGCGTGAGTGAGGGTGAGGTCGGCCGAGATCCCCGGGTGGCGCGAGGGGATGATGATGGCCAGGCTGGGGTTCCCCCCGGCCAACGCCGCCGTCGCCAGCTCGGCCACGTAGAGGGGGTACCCCTCCTCCTCCGCCACCCGGCCGTAGTAGCCGACCACGGCGCCGTCGCGCAGCAGCTCGGCGGCGTTGCCGGTCAGCAGCCCGGGCAGCTCCGCTGGACGGACCTCCAGGTGGACGCCGAAGCCGGCGGCCAGCGCCTCGATCGTCCCCTTGAGATCGAAGAGGTCGAGCTCGACCTCGCGCTGCCAGGGGTTCCCCAGCCGGCCGCCGCAGACCAGCCCGATGTGCTCGGGCTGCTCCGGAATCTCCGGCATCTCACCAGAGCGGCCGATGTCGTAGAAGACGGTGGCGATCTCGAACATGCGCACCGCCGGCAAGCCCCGGCGCTGGTTGAAGCGGGCGGTCTCGACCAGGTTCGGCACCAGCGAGCGGCGGAGCACCGAGTACTGCTCGGAAAGCGGATTGGCCAGCCGCATCGCCGCGGCGTCCGGCCGCAGGCTGGGGAACGCGGCGTCGCGAGCCGGATCGAGGAAGGCGAAGTGGACGGTCTCCACGTACCCGGAGGCGGCGAGCTGATTCCGCGCCCGCTCGCGGCGGACCTGGTAGGCCGGCTTCGGCGCGTCCGCTCCCGGGATGGCCGGCAGCGCCGCCTCGATGCGGTCGAAGCCGTACATCCGGATGACCTCCTCGTAGAGGTCCTGCGGATAGACGTCGTGCGGCGGCTCGGGGCGCGGCTGGAAATCGAAGTACCGCCAGGAGGGGACGGTGATCCCCCACACTTCGTCGCCGAAGGGAACGACGCCGAAGCCTAGGCC
>DASWQX010000027.1:0-6403 GCA_036403495.1 Thermoanaerobaculia bacterium | reverse complement strand
CGCTGCGCGACGTCATCGTCCGCCAGAAGATCCGCACCCGCGACCTCGGCGGCGAGGCGAGCACCACGGGGTTCACGGATGCGGTGGTAAAAGCGATCGAGGCGGACGCGGCGTAGGCCCTCATCACCCCCGCCCTCTTCTCCCGTCCCCACCCCCCTCCCTCACCGGGAGAAGAGGGGGGCCCTTCGCTGAGGCGATCCTTAAGTCCTTGCGTTGCTTGTCTCCCCTCTCCTGGTGAGGGAGGGCGGGTGGGGACGGGAGAGGGGCCGGGGGTGAGGGTTTCGGAGGGCAGGTCGCCCCAGCGTGCAAGGATGCCTTGGACCTGCCCGGACCGTGGCTCCGCGAAGGGGCTACAATCGTGGCCATGACCGAATCCCTCCGCACCCCCGAAGTCTTTACCAGCGCCTGCCCCCTCGACTGCCCCGACGCCTGCAGCCTGGAGGTCCGGGTGGTGGATGGCCGGGTGGCGAAGGTCGACGGCGACCACCGCAATCCCGTCACCGGCGGGTACATCTGCGCCAAGGTGCGGCGGACTCCGGAGCACCTCTACGGTCCGGACCGGCTGCTCTATCCGGCGCGGCGCGTCGGTCCCAAGGGGGAGGGGCGCTTCGAGCGGATCTCCTGGGACGCCGCGCTCGACCTCGTGGCGGAGCGGCTGCGCGCGGCGCGCGACGGCGCGGGGGGCGAGTCGATCCTCCCGCTCTGCTACGGCGGCTCGAATGGCCTGCTGACCCAGGACACCACCGACGCCCGCCTCTTCCACCGGTTGGGTGCCTCCAACCTCGCCCGCGCAGTCTGCGCGGCGCCGACGGGGAGGGCGGCGACCGGGCTCTACGGCAAGATGGCGGGCGTGGCGTATCAGGACTTCCCGCACGCGCGGCTGATCGTCCTCTGGGGAGTGAACCCCTCGGTGTCCGGCATCCATCTCGTCCCCTACGTCCAGGAGGCGCAGAAGGCCGGCGCGCGGCTGGTGGTGATCGATCCCCGCCGCACGCCGCTGGCCAAGAAGGCCGACCTCCACCTTGGCGTCCGGCCGGGGAGCGACCTCGCGCTCGCGCTGGCCGCCATCCGCTGGTTCTTCGTGAACGGCCGCGCCGACCTCGCCTTCCTCGCTGAGCACACGACCGGCGCCGAGGAGCTGCGGCGGCGCGCCGAACCCTGGACCTTCGAGCGCGCGGCGGCGGCCACCGGCCTTCCGGCGGCGGCGATCGAGGAGTTCGTCCACCTCTACGCGGAGGCCTCGCCGGCGCTGATCCGCGCCGGTTGGGGGATGGAGCGCAACCGCAACGGCGGCTCCGCCGTGGCCGCGGCCCTGGCGCTGCCTGCGGTGGCGGGGAAGTTCGGCGTGCGCGGCGGCGGCTACACGATGAGCAACTCGGGGGTCTGGTGGATCGATCAGGCGCCGGCCATGGCCGCGCCGGCGCCGGCCACGCGCACGATCAACATGAACCGGCTGGGCGAGGCGCTGCTCGCGGGCGAGCCGCCGGTCGACGTATTGTTCGTCTACAACTGCAACCCGCTGGCGACCCTCCCCAACCAGGAGAAGGTGCGGCGGGGGCTGGCGCGCCAGGACCTGTTCACGGTCGTCTTCGAGCAGGTGTGGACCGACAGCGCGAAGTGGGCCGACCTGGTGCTCCCCGCCACCCACTTCCTGGAGCACTCCGAGCTGGTGCGCGGCTACGGCTCCTACATCCTCCAGCAGTCCGGACCGGTGGTGAAGCCTGCGGGCGAGGCGCGCTCCAACCCGGAGGTCTTCGGCGATCTGGTCGCGCGGCTCGGCCTCGACCTGCCGGAGGACCCGTCGACCGCCGAGGAGCTCACGGCCGCGCTGCTCCGCCGGCACGAGCGGGTACGCGGCGAGCTGGAGCGCGACGGCAGGGCCCTGCCGTCCTGCGGCGACGCGCCCGTGCAGTTCGTCGACGCCTTCCCGCAGACCGTCGGCCGCAAGATCCATCTCGTCCCCGAGGCGCTCGACCGCGAGGCGCCGCACGGCCTCTACGCCTTCCAGGACGATCCGGGGGACGCGCGGCACCCGCTGGCGCTGATCTCGCCGGCCACCGGCCGCCGCATCAACTCGACCCTGGGCCAGCTCGAGAGGGGCCAGGTCGCCCTGGAGATCCATCCCGCGGACGCCGGGCCGCGGGGGATCGCCGCGGGCGACGCGCTGCGGGTCTGGAACGACCTCGGCGAAGTGCGGGTGGCGGCGCGGCTCAATCCCGACCTGCGGCCGGGCGTCGTCTATCTGCCCAAGGGGCTCTGGAGCCACAACACCGCCTCGGGGACCACGGCCAACGCGCTCGCTCCGGATACCTACGCCGACCTCGGCCAGGGGGCCTGCTTCAACGACGCGCGGGTGGAGGTCGAGAGGGTCTCCTCCTGATGCCCCGCTCGCTGTTCGACGACCAGGAACCGCCAGCTCCCGCCGTGCCCGAGACGGCGGCGGGCGTCGCGCCGCTCGCCGAGCGGATCCGCCCGCGCACCCTCGACGAGGTGGTGGGCCAGGAGAAGGTGGTGGGCGAGGGGGGCTTCCTGCGCCGGGCGATCGCCGCGGACCGCGTGCCGTCGCTGATCTTCTGGGGGCCGCCGGGCACCGGCAAGACCACCCTCGCGCGCATCATCGCCACCGTCACCTCCTCGCACTTCGTCCCCTTCTCGGCGGTCACCTCCGGCATCAAGGAGGTCAAGGAGGTGATGGCCGAGGCAGTGCGGCTGCGCAAGGCCCAGGGGCGCCGCACGCTCCTCTTCGTCGACGAGATCCACCGCTTCAACCGCGCCCAGCAGGACGCCTTCCTCCCCTACGTCGAGAGCGGCGACGTGGTGCTGGTTGGGGCCACTACCGAGAACCCCTCCTTCGAGCTCAACGCGGCGCTCCTCTCGCGCTGCCGGGTGATCGTGCTGGAGCCGCTGGGCCCTGAGAGCCTGGCGGCGATGATGCGGCGGGCGCTCACCGATCCGGAGCGGGGTCTGGGGAATTCCGGCGTCGAGGCCGACGACGGCGCGCTGGCCGAGCTGGCGCAGCTCGCCTCCGGGGACGCGCGCAAGGCCCTCAACCTCCTGGAGCTGGCGGCGGCCGACGCGGATGGAAATCGGATCGACGGCGAGACCGTGCGCCGGATTGCCCAGCGCAAGGTGCTGCTCTACGACAAGTCGGGGGAGGAGCATTACAACCTCATCTCCGCCCTGCACAAGTCGCTGCGCGAGAGCGATCCCGACGCCGCCCTCTACTGGTTCGCCCGCATGCTGGCCTCCGGCGAGGACCCGCTCTACGTGGCCCGGCGCATCGTCCGCTTCGCCAGCGAGGACGTCGGCTTGGCCGATCCCCAGGCACTGACCCAGACCCTCGCCGCCTGGGACGCCTACAAGCGCCTCGGCTCGCCGGAGGGCGAGCTGGCCCTGGCGCAGGCGGTGCTCTACCTCGCGCTGGCGCCCAAGAGCGTCGCCCTCTACGACGGCTATAAGGCGGCCCGTCGCACCGTCGAGGAGCGCCCCGCCGATCCGGTGCCGATGGCGATCCGCAATGCTCCGACCCGGCTGATGAAGGAGGTCGGCTACGGCGCCGGCTACGTCTACGCCCCCCATACCGAGGAGGGGGTGGGCGGGATCGACTGCCTCCCGGAATCGCTCCAGGGGACCCGGTTTTACGAGCCGAAGGGAGACGGGTTCGAGGCGAAGCTGAAGGCCCGGCTGGAGCAGGTCCGGGCCCTCAGGGACGAGGTCAAAAAGAAGCGCTCTACTTGAACAGCTTCAGGAACACCAGATAGAGCGTGAAGCCGTGGTCCGGGCCGGCCACGGGGGTGCCGACGTCGAGGTTCACCACCGTCTGCCAGGGGCCGATGAAGGTCCCCGCGATGCCGACGCCTCCCAGCAGCTCGTTCTGGAGGCCGTTCTCCCGGTCCGTGGCCAGGGCGGCGTCCGCGACCGCGTCGACGCGGAACGCCTCACCGATCTCGAAGCCGTAGGAGCCGTGGCCGGCGTAGATGGTGGTCGCCCGCACGCTGTTGCTCTGGTAGCCGTGGACGCGGGTGCCGCCGAAGAAGCCGAACTGGTACTTGCTGAAGCGGTCGAGGTTCGAGCCCGACGCATAGTCGAATTCGAGCCCGATCTTCTGGAATTTGGGCAGGTACCAGTTCTTGCTCGCTCCGGCGTCCCAGCGCAGGAAGTCCGTCTTGTTCTTGTCGAAGTCGGGGTTCCCGGGGAAGCCCCAGGCGTCCCACTGCGAGCGCAGGTTGTAGCTGCCGGAGGCGGACAGCCGGTACCCCGAGCGGGCGTAGCTCGTCTCCAGCGAGAGGGAGTGGGTGTAGTTGCTGCTCGGCAGCACGAAGCCTTTCCCCGTGGTGTCCGCGCTACCGTAGTGGAAGTAGAGGATCTGGTACTCGCCGCTGACCTTGACGAAGTTTCCGATCGGATGGCCGAGCCGGAAGCCGACGTTGGCCGGGAGCTGCTTCACCGCCTCGTCCTTGATCTCCTTGCCGTTATGGTAGAGCGTGTCGGTGAAGGGGACGGCGAGTGCGAAGACCTGGGCGCCGGCGTCGAAGCGGCTGCCGAAGACGCGGGGCTGGGCGATGTTGCCGATCAGCAGCACGCCGCCGTAGAAGAGGTTGACCTGCTGGCCGGTCCCCTTGAAGTCGAAGGAGAAGTAGTTGATGCCGGCGAGCGGCAATGGGTAGCTCAGGGAGTCGTCGTAGAACAGGCCGGCCGCCCCGAACAGCTTGCTGACGCTGAACCCCTCCTTGACCACGCGCTCGCCCTGATCGTTCTTGACCAGGTAGCGCAGCCCCTTGTCGGTGTCGCGCACCATCGTCACGTCCGAGGCGTCGACCTGCTTGCGCGCCTCGTCGAAGCCCGCCGCGTTGATCCTGACGTCGGTCAGCCGCGTCTCGCGTTCCACCACCGTCGTGTTGTTCACCACCGAGAGGATCTGCTGCGCCACCAGCCGCAGCGGCAGCACGTAGCTTTGCGCCGACCACGGGGCGGCCTGGCCGGCCGCGTCGACCGGCGAGTAATAGAGCGTCTCCTCGTTCGAGAGGATCTCGCCTTCGAGCCCCACCTGCACGGCGCGCGTGCGCAGGCGGGAGAAGAGCTGCTTGTCGATCCATACCGACCCCTGGTGGAGCTTGCCGGCCTCGCCCGATCCGGCCGGCGCGAAGTCGACCACCCAAGCGTCGCGGCCGTCGATGCGGTCGGAGCCGCGCAGGCGGTAGCGATATTCCTTGGTGAAGTGGATCTCCAGCGGCAGGGCGGCCGCCTTCTCGGGCTGGATCAGCGGGATCTCGGGGAGCGTCTTGCCGCGCCAGCGGACGCCGTTGACGTAGAGCGTCTGCCAGGCCCAGTCGGCGCCGGTCTTCGGATCGAAGAAGAAGGGTCCCTGGAGGGTCGCCTCGATGGCGTTGGTGCCCGCCGCCGGCTGGAAGCGGAGCGAGGTCGTGTTGGTGGCGCTGTAGTGCTCGAGCCGGCGCCCCTGGGCGTCCTCGAACGCCTGCAGGCGGCGGAGGATCTCCTCGACCGGGATCTCGCGCGTCGACGAGACGGTGACCTTCTCTTCCACTCCCTGGCGCTCGGCGGCGGTCGGGCGGTCGAGGCCGAGCACGGCCACCCGTCCGGGCGAGCCCACGTTGAGCACCAGGGCGCCGCCGCTCACCTGGCCGCCCGGCGGCGGCACCCGCTCGCCGCCGATGGGGAAGCGCACCGGCCGGCGGAGATCGGGATCGGCGAAGCGGAGCGTCAGATTCTGGGCTCCGGAAGGCGCGAGGGCGATCACCCGCAGCGAGAGGTCCTTGCCGGCCACGAACGTCCACGCCTCCTCGGCGCCGGAGGGCGAGGAGCCGGGATCGTAGGAGACGTCCCCCTTGAACTCGCGGGCGAGAAGGACCAACGGTGAGAGCGCGGCGACCAGCCCCTTCGCCTCCAGCCCCGGCGCCGCGAACAGCGTCAGGTCGATCCCCGAGACCGATTCGCGGGCGGCGGCGGCGAGCATCTCGGCCGGATCGGTGGGAGGAGCCGGCATCGCCAGCGCGTCGAGCACCATCGGGCGGCCGGGATCGAGATTCTGCACCGCGTCGATGGCCGTCTTGAGCGCCGCGGGCGGGGCCGGCTGGAGCGCTACCGCTTCCAGGTAGGCCGCCACCTCCTCGCCGTAGAACGCCTGGAGGACCTTGGGATCGGCGGGGAGCGCCTCGGTGGCCACCTTCCCCTGGCCCTGAGCGCCGGTCAGCGTCACGGCGGCCCGCTTGAGCAGGAACGCGTACTCGGTGGGCGAGAACTCTCCCGTCTCCGGCCGCCAGACGACCTGGAACCAGGTGCCGGCGGGGGCCTTCGATGCCACGTCCGCGGCGACGCGGAGCTCGGCCTGGAGTCGCTCGGACCCTTGAGCGAGCGGCGGCGGGGTGCGGAAGACGAAGGAGAT
>DASWQX010000026.1:0-3620 GCA_036403495.1 Thermoanaerobaculia bacterium | reverse complement strand
CCAACGCCGCGACGCCTTCGCCGCCGAGGAGCGGCGTCTGGCGGGGATCTCCTCCAGGTATTCGCTCGTGCGCGGCGCGCTGTTCGCGGCGTTCGTGGTCTGCCTGGGGGTGATCCTGGTGCGGGGGGGATTGCCGGGCTGGCGCTGGTGGGCCGGCGCGGGGTTCTGGCTCGTCGCGTTCCTCTGGATCCTCCCGTACCACGATCGGGTCATCAAGCGGCTGCGGCGGGAGGGCGAGCTGCGGCGGATCAACGAGGAGGGATTGCTGCGGCTCGTGCGCGACTGGACTCACCTCCCCCTCCCCACCCTCCCGGAGCCCGAGGACTCGGAACGGCCGAGCGCGCGCGACCTCAACCTCTTCGGCCGCGCCTCGGTAGCCCAACTGCTCGGCACCGTCCACACCCCTCCCGGCAAGACCGCCCTCGCCGACTGGCTGCTCCATCCCGCGCCGCCTGAGGAGATCGTCGGGCGGCAGGAAGCGGTCGCCGAGCTCGCTCCCGAGATCGACCTGCGCCAGCAGCTCCAGGTACGGGCGCGGCCGATGGACCAGCGCAAGCCGGACATCGAGCCGTTCCTCCGCTGGGCTGAGGAAGCGAACCCTTGGCTCCTCCAACGGCCCTGGCTGATCTGGCTGACGCGCATCCTCGCCGTCGTCACCCCGATCGCCGCCTTCCTGGGATTCTTCACGCCCTTTCCGCTCAGTCCGTTCCTCCTGCTGGCGACCCTCAACATCGGCCTCGCCTATCAGCTCCGGGGGCGCACGCACGGCACGTTCGACCGCGTCGGCACGCGCGAGAAGGATTTCCAGCTCTACGCCGACGCGCTGGAGACGATCGCCAAACCCGCGTACAAATCGGACGAGCTGCGCCGGATCGCCGGGGAGCTCACGCATCGGGACCGCCCCGCGCACGCGTGGATGGCGCTCCTCGACTCCCGGGTCGACCTCTCGGACGTCCGCCACTCCTCCTATCTCCACATGCCGCTCGCGGCGCTCTTCCTCTGGGACTTCCACGTCCTCCTCCTGCTGGAGAAGTGGCAGCGGGACGCCGGCGCCCAGGCGCGCGGCTGGCTGACCGCGCTCGGCCGGTTCGAGGCGCTCGCCGCCCTGGGGAACCTCGGATTCGAGCAGCCGAGCTGGTGCTTCCCGCAGGTGGATTCGAAGACCGACCGCCTCGCCGCGGAGAACCTCGGCCACCCCTTGATCGCGGACGGCCAGCGCGTGGGAAACGACGTCGAGGTGGGGCCGGCGGGAACGTTCCTCCTCGTCACCGGCTCCAACATGTCGGGCAAGAGCACGCTTCTCCGCTCGATCGGCGTCAACACCGTGCTCGCCCAGGCAGGGGGTCCGGTGGCCGCCACCCGCCTGCGCCTGCCGCCGGTCACCCTGGCGACCAGCATCCTGGTCGAGGACTCGCTGGCCGACGGCGTCTCCTTCTTCATGGCCGAGCTCCAGCGCATCCAAAAGGTGGTGGCGGCGGCGGACCGCTCCCACGCCGAAGGTCGGATCCTCCTCTACCTGCTCGACGAGGTGCTGCGGGGAACGAACAGCTACGAGCGGCAGGTGGCGGTGCGCCGGGTGGTGCTCCACCTCCTCCGCCGCGGAGCCATCGGAGCCGTCTCCACCCACGACCTCCAACTCGCCGAGGTCGAGGAGCTGAAGACCGTCTGCCTCCCCGTCCACTTTCGCGAAACGGTCCACCCCGGCGGCGATCCGCCAATGACCTTCGACTACGTGATGCGGCCGGGAGTGGCGACGACCGTCAACGCGCTCAAGCTGATGGAGCTGGTGGGATTGCCGGCGGAGAGCTGACAAGGGTTTCGCGGCGAGGCCCTCCCGTATTGCGTCATTCCCCTCGCGTGGGCGCTACGCGCCCAGACGAATTGCGACGCGCCCCTCGTGGGGGCGCTAGGCGCCCAGACGAACTGCGACACGCCCCTCGCGGGGCGCTACGCGCCCAGGCGAATTGCGACACGCCCCTCGCGGGGGCGCTACGCGCCCAGACGAATGCGACACGCCCCTCGTGGGGGCGCCAGGCGCCCAGACGAACTGCGACACGCCCCTCGCGGGGGGCGCAACATAAAACGCCGAGGGCGTGTCTGATGCGAGCTCCGCTGTGTTGCAGAACCGCTCCGCCGTATCGCATTCCCCCCTGGTTGTGCCTCGGATACGAAGGGCTGTGTCCGAATTGAAAAGGGGCGCCGCCCGCAGGCAGCGCCCCTTTCGGCGATCAGGACCGGCTTCGGTCAGCCCTTGGCGTGGGAAGGCGCGGTCGACTCGACCGGGATCCGCATGCCGTAGAACGAGCGCCAGACGAAGACCATCGAGAGCAGCAGGAAGACGGCGGAGAGGGCCAGCCGGGTCGAGGTCGCCATCTCCACCGCCAGCTCGACGGCGAGGAGGCCGAAGAGGGTGGTGAACTTGATGACCGGGTTCATCGCCACCGAGGAGGTGTCCTTGAAGGGGTCGCCCACAGTGTCGCCGACGACGGTGGCTTCGTGGAGCGGCGTGCCCTTCTCCTTGAGCTCGACCTCGACGATCTTCTTGGCGTTGTCCCAGGCGCCGCCGGCGTTGGCCATGAAGATCGCCTGGTAGAGGCCGAAGATCGCGATCGAGATCAGGTAGCCGATGAAGAAGTAGGGATCGAGGCAGGCGAAGGCGAGCGTGCTGAAGAACACCGTCAGGAAGATGTTGAACATCCCCTTCTGGGCGTAGGTGGTGCAGATGGCGACGACCTTCTTGCTGTCTTCGATCGAGGCCTTCTGGGAGCCTTCGTCGAGCCGGATGTTCTTCTTGATGAACTCGACGGCCCGGTAGGCGCCGGTCGACACCGCCTGGCAGGAGGCGCCGCTGAACCAGTAGATGATGGCGCCGCCGGTAATCAGGCCGAGCAGGAACGGCGGATGGAGCAGCGACAGATTGGCGACGAGGGCCGGATCGAGGCCGTGGGTGAGCACCACGATGATCGAGAAGATCAGCGTGGTGGCGCCGACCACCGCGGTGCCGATGAGCACCGGTTTGGCGGTCGCCTTGAAGGTGTTGCCGGCGCCGTCGTTGGCCTCCAGGTGGTGCTTGGCGGTCTCGAAGTCGGGGTCGAAGCCGAAGTCCTTCTTGATCTCGGCATGGATGTTGGGCAGCGTCTCGATGGTCGACAGCTCGAAGACCGACTGTGCGTTGTCGGTCACCGGGCCGTAGGAGTCGACGGCGATGGTCACCGGTCCCATGCCGAGGAAGCCGAAGGCGACGAGGCCGAAGGCGAACACGGCGGGGGCGATCATCAGGTTGCCCGGCAGCGTCGTGCTGACGCCGTAGCCGGCGCCCATCAGGGCCACGATGGTGAGGCCGAGCCAGTAGGCGCTGTAGTTGCCGGCGATCAGGCCGGCGAGGATGTTGAGCGACGCGCCGCCCTCGCGGGAGGCGATCACCACCTCCTTGACGTGGGCCGATTCGGTCGAGGTGAAGATCTTGACCAGCTCGGGGATCAGCGCGCCGGCGAGCGTGCCGCAGGAGATGATCGTCGACAGCTTCCACCAGAGGGTGCCATCGCCGTTGAGGTTGGGGATGAGCAGGTAGGAGGCCGCGTAGGTGACGGCGACCGACAGCGCCGAGGTCAGCCAGACCA
>DASWQX010000025.1:0-2329 GCA_036403495.1 Thermoanaerobaculia bacterium | reverse complement strand
AGCTCCGGAGAGCCTGCCTTCATCGACGGGTAGTCCTTCACGGAGATCTTGCGGCCGACCTGGGCATGGGCCCACGATTGCGGACCGAAGGCGAGGACGAGCCCCGCCGCGACGGCCCACCGGGAAATGACGCGAATTTCGGTTTTCATGAGCGATCCTCCCAAGAGTATCTTACGGGCGAACAGGGCGGATTGTCCGCTTCAGTCACAACGCCGTGCTCGAAGCCATGACATGGTATATTGTGTAGCGAGAGAAACCATCTCCTGCTCCCGAAATCTTGGGAGTGCCAGCTAAGATCGCCGAATTCGGAGGATTCGGTCGCCTGGAACAGTGGCGCGAATCCGGCGCCGGGCACGCTGATCGCCACCCGGACGCAGACGTTCGCCATTCCCTGGCGGCCTCCGGCAGACCCGACCTGTCCCGGCGGGACGGCCTGGCGGGCTGCCGACGGGAACTGCTACAGCGGACTTGCGTTCACGGTCACGTTCGATTTTACAGGCGTCTCAGTGCCCAACCAGATCATTTACGGAGTTGCCTATCACACCCAAACCTGGGGCTACCCTCCGATCGGGTCGCCGGGGCCCTACGTATCGCTGAATTTCGGTCTGTCCAGCACCGCTCCCTCGGTGGGGATCAATCCGTTTCCGGATACGGCGTACTGGAACACCCAGGCGGCCTCAAACTATGCGGACGGCGGCGCGGGCGGAGTGGGAATCTTCCGCAGGGATACCGCCTGGACCCCGTTCAGCGGAGCGGTCACTTTCGAGGCGCAAGCTCCGGTCGAGGTCCCCGCTCTCTCGCCGCTCGCCCTGGTGCTCCTCGCTTCCGCTCTGCTCCTGACAGCAGTGATGAAGTTGCGAGCGGACGCCCGCAGGGCCTGCCGCCGGCGCGCATAGAGCCGCACCGGCGCTCGCGAGGACCGGCGCGGGGGCGGTATACTTTCCCTATGCGTCGAACCATTGCCACCTCCAAGGGCCCTTTCCGCGCGGACCAGATCCGCTCGGGTGATCCCTACGAGCTCTCCAATGGTCACGCGATCCACTGCATGACCACGGGCGGACGCGGATCGCGCGCCAATCTACTGGGTGGCTCGGTGCTCGACAGCGATCCGGCGGTCGAGGAGGCGGGGATCCATACCGGATACTCCCCCTCGTCCGACACGCTCCGGGCTCCGGGCGTGGCCGTCGGCAACGTGCCGAACACACCCGGCTGGGTGCAGGGAGCGCCGTCGCTGGCGGTGGAATACGCCGACACGGGACAGGATGAGAGAGAGCTCGCGGGCAAGATCGCCGAGCTTCTTGGCGCCGGCACACAGAAGGTCTGGGTCGTCCGCCTGTCCGGACCGCGCCGGGTCGAGGTCCACGAGAGCGGACAGGAGCCGCGTTTCGTGCATCCGGGCGAGGAGCTCACCGCGCCGGGGATCCTGCAGAACCCCGTGCCCGTGGACGCGCTCTACGACCGCCAGGCCGCTCACGCCGTCACCCTCCGCAATCTGCTCCAGCGCCAAGGTTACCGGGACCTCGACGAAGTCCGTGGCGAGGGACGGAACGAAGGACGGAACGAAGGACGGAACGAAGGACGGCAGGAGGGGCAGTTGCAAGGCCTGCGAGACTCCATCCTCGCCGTCCTCCAGGCTCGCAGCCTAACGATCGACGACGCGGCCCGTTCCGCCCTCACGGCGATCGACGATCCTGCCGTTTTGAGTCGCCTCCTCACCCGGGCGGCGACGGCGGCGACGGCGGACGAAGTCTTCGCCGGTAAGTGAGCCACGGAGCCGTCAGCCCGGGAACTAAAGTCACGCATGAACATGTCTACCGGCGCACCCGGGGACGCAGTGGAATAGAGAGGAAGGTACAACGCCCAAGGAGACCAAGCCCATGAGACACCTGACCTCCCTGACCCTCGGTACGATATTCCTCACCCTTCCCCTCGCCGCTCAGACCCTCGCCTCGGCCGCGCCCTCCGTCCTCGGCAACTATTCCGTTCCACCCATTACGGCCCGGCAAGCCACGCCGGACGAGGTGGGCTACATCGACGTGCCCTCGCCCATGCTGCTCGATATCGCGCTCGGGGCGTACGGTTACTCCCTCAAGGACATGAGCCTCAACGATGTCTGGACCGTCGGCGCGACCGCGGCCTTCGTCTGTGACAACGCGCGTCTCGAGTGGGTCCAGGTGACGAAGGAGCACTATCCCGGGCGATATGAGCTCACGGTCCGCACTTCGATCAAGCCCGAGGTACCGGGGCGGACGCTCGGTCTGACGGTCGCGATCGTCTCGAACGACCAGGAGCTCCAACAGCAGACCTTGAACGTGGATACCCGAGGGGT
>DASWQX010000024.1:0-2810 GCA_036403495.1 Thermoanaerobaculia bacterium | reverse complement strand
AAGGGGGTCTATGTCTCGTTCGACGACGGCGACCAATGGCAGCCGCTGCGGTCGAACCTGCCGGTGACCTCGGTGCGCGACATCGACGTGCATGGCGCCGATCTGGTGGTCGCCACCCACGGCCGCGCCTTCTGGGTGCTCGACGACCTCACGCCGCTGCGGCAGGTCGAGCCCAAGGTGGCGAGCGGGCCCGCGTGGCTGTTCGCGCCGGCGGCGGCGGTCCGCCTGCGGCCGGCGGGATTCACCGGCACGCCGATGCCGCGGGACGAGGCGTCGGCGGCCAACCCGCGGTCGGGAGCGTACGTCGACTACGTGCTGAAGGCCGGCGCGAAGCAGGTGACGCTGGAGATCCGCGACGAGGCGGGAGCGCTGGTGCGGCGCTACGGGAGCGGCGACGCGGCGCCGAAGACCGACCTCACCACCCTGAGCATCGCCCCGGAGTGGGTGGAGCCGCCGGTGACGCTGTCGACGGCGCCCGGCCATCACCGCTTCGTCTGGCCGCTCCGCTACGCCGCCGCGGCGGCTCCCGGCTCCGGCGATCCGTGGGCCGACGGCGTCTGGGCGCCCCCGGGGCGCTACAGCGTGGTCTTGACGGTGGACGGCGCCAGCCTCACGCAGCCGCTGACCGTGGCGCCCGACCCGCGGCTGACGCTGCCGCCGGCGGCCTACGCCGCCCAGTTCGCCCTGGCGCGCCGGATCGAGGAGGCGCGCGGGCGGCTCGCCGCGGCGACGCGGGAGAACGGCGCGCTGCTGGCGGCGCTGGCCGACCGCCGTAAGGGGGCGAGCGCGGCGACGGCGAAGGCGATCGACGCCCTCCAGGCGCGCGCCCTCGACCTCGCCGGCGGCGCCGCCTGGTGGCTGCCGCCGCGGACGCTCACCAGCCTCCGCTCGGTAGGCGACGAGCTGGCCAAGCTCGCCGGGGCGGTCGACAACGCCGACGCCGCGCCCTCGCCCGACGCGGTGGCCGGTTTCGACAAGCTGCAGCCCACCCTCGCCGCCACTCTGGCAGCCTGGGACGGGCTGAGGACGGGGGACCTCGCCGCTCTCAACACGGCCCTGAGGAAGGCGGGGCAGCCGGCGATCGAGCTGAAGCCTTGAGCCCTGGCATGCGCCATGCTTTGAACCTGGACGTTCGCCGTCACGCGTGAAGGGGGAGCCGGACCTTCCGGCTCTCTTCAAGGGAGAAACGAAATGGGCATTCTGGCTTGGATTATCGTCGGACTGGTGGCCGGTCTTCTGGCCTCCTTCGTCGTCGGCGGGGGCTACGGCCTCCTCGGCGACATCGTCGTCGGCATCGTCGGCGCGTTCCTGGGCGGCTGGATCTTCACCAAGATGGGCTGGCACACGCCGTTCTCGGGGATCGCGGGAACGATCTTCGTCGCCTTCATCGGCGCCGTCGTGCTCCTGCTCCTCCTGCGGCTCATCCGCCGGTTGTAGAGCTGTCATCGGCTTCGGAGTTTCCGGCAGGTTGGCCCTCATCACCCCGGCCCTCTTCTCCCAGACCTCCACCCGCCCTGACTGGGAGAAGAGGGAGTGGTTAGTCTAAAAGCAACTCCCAGACCCTTTGATTTCTTGCTTTAGCCCCTCTTTCCCCGGTCGGGTGGGTGGAGGGCTGGGAGAGAGGGGTTGGGGAGTGAGGGGCCAGCCCCGCAGGGGCTGCCCTCTTCCCCCCATCCTCCCTGTCAGTTCACCTGCCAGGCGTCCCGCTTGCTCAGCAGCCGGTGCACGGTCCGCTCATCCCGCAGCGTGACCAGGCCGGCGATCTCCAGACCGATCTCCTCCGGCGTGTACCAGTCCTGCTGCACCTTCCCCTGGCGCAGGCGCTGGCGGGTCTGGAGGGGGCCCAGGATCAGCTCGAAGACGCGGATGCCGGTCGGGCTCAGCTCTTCTGCCAGGGTCAGCGCCATCGACTTCTGCGCCGCGGCGACCATCGCCATCGGACCCGCCATGGGGTAGGGCTGCTCGGCGTTGAGGCCGTTGACGTGCACGTAGCTGCCGGTCTTCGGGTTCAGCAGGGGGACGAGCATCTTGACCGCCAGCAGGGGGGCGGTGAGGTTCTCGCGCAGGATCCGCTCCCAGGCCGGCATGTCGACGCTGGTCAGGGGCTTCCCCTGCCACCAGCCGCCGAGCGAGGCGACCGCCACGTCGAGCTCGCGGTAGCGCTCGAAGATCCGGTTCTGGAGCGCCCGCGCCGACGCTTCGTCGCCGAGGTCGCCGACCAGCGTCAGCAGCTCCCCCGTGGCCACGTCCCGGCAGTAGGCCGTCAGGTCGCGCAGCCGCTCCTCGCTGCGCGACGGCACCAGCACGCTGGCGCCCTGTTTCAACAGCGCCCGGACGATCCCCTCGCCGACGGCGCCGGTGCCGCCGGCGACCACGATCTTCGCTCCCTCGAGACTGGCCATGGGCTCCTCCTCTTCCCAGGCGGAACGGTACAACTCTTCCGGCTCACTTTGGCGCCCGGCGAGCACCTGAGTTGATAAGGGTCATTCCTACAGCTCTGGCGTCTCTTCAAGACCCGGCTCGAACTTTGTGGTGAGCGTGCAGGCTTTCCCGCAGGTGTCCGATCGTCCGGCTGCGAATTCGACGGGTTCATCCGAGTCCGTCGGTGTGTGGACCTGATCCGCTTTGGAAGGAGATTTGAAGATGAGCAAGGGGAAGACGTGGGTGCGTAGGCTGGCCAGTCCTGACGGGCTGGTGGTGATGATCCTGGTACTGGCCGCGCCGATGGTGTACGCGGTCACGGCGACCGAGGCTCCGGCCGGATTCGACAACCTGACCAACGGCTTCACGACGCAGACGCAGATGGACCT
>DASWQX010000023.1:0-5867 GCA_036403495.1 Thermoanaerobaculia bacterium | reverse complement strand
CGCTCCACGGTGAGGGGCTCGCCATAGACGATGTGGACCTTCGAGAACGGCAGGGGGACCAGGAAGCGGTCCCACGACCTGAGCAACTTCTTCCGCGAGGCCGCGATCGCCACCGGCTGGATCGGCAACCCCGTCGAGGCCGCCGCCAGGATCACCCCCGGCTGAACCTCCCGGAGCGGTCCTCTCGGGCCGTCCGGCGTGAAGGCGATGTCCCAGCCTTCGGCCGCCTTGCGCAGCAGCGAGCGCATTCCCGCGATCCCTCCCCGGCTGCTGGAACCGCGGCTGGAGTCGATCCCGAGACGGGCGACCGTGCGGGCGATCAGCTCGCCGTCCTGGCTCTGGCTGACCAGGACCGAGATCTTCTTGCCGCGATAGGCGTAGGGCATCAGCAGCAGGTGGCGGTGCCAGAAGGCGAGGATGAAGTGGGTCTCCGTCTGTTCCCAGGCACGGATCTGTTCGGCGCCGTGATAGCGGAGCCGCAAAGAAGCGCGCAGGCCGCGGATGAAGCTGGCCGCCAGGAACGATAGGACGCGCGGGCTCACACCCGGAACTGGATGTCGAACAATCGCTTGTAGGAGCCGCCGAGGGCCAGCAGCTCGCTGTGCGAGCCCTCCTCGCTGATCTTGCCGGCCTCCATGACGACGATGCGGTCCGCCCGGGTGACGGTCGAGAGGCGGTGGGCGATGACCAGCGTCGTCCTCCCCTGGATCAGGTTGTAGAGCGCCTTCTGGACCAGCGCCTCGGACTCGCTGTCGAGGTGGGACGTCGCCTCGTCGAGGATCAGGATGGGGGCGTTCTTCAGCAGCGCGCGCGCGATCGCCAGCCGCTGCCGCTGCCCGCCCGAGAGGCGGACGCCCGCCTCGCCGATCACCGTGTCGTACCCCTTGGGGAGCTGCATGATGAACTCGTCCGCGTAGGCCGCGGCGGCCGCCTCGCGCACCCGCTCCAGCGGCAGGTCGAAGCGGCCGTAGGCGATGTTGTTGCGGATCGTGTCGTTGAACAGCACCGTGTCCTGGGTGACGATGCCGATCAGCGAGCGCAGCCCCTTGAGCTGGAGGTCGCGGGTGTCCACGCCGTCGATGGTCAGCTTGCCGGCGGTGGGATCGAAGAAGCGCGGCAGCAGGTTGACCATCGTCGTCTTGCCGGCGCCCGAGGGGCCGACCAGGGCGACGATCTCGCCGGCCTTGATGGCGAGCGAGACCTCCTTCAGCACCGGCCGGTCGTCGTACGAGAAGGAGACCCGCTCGTAGGAGATGCCCTGGCGCACGGTGTCGACGTCGCGGGCGCCGGGGCGCTCGGCGATGTCGTTGGGGACCGCGATCAGCCGCGACACCCGCTGGCTGGCGGCGGTCGCCTCCTGCAGGATCAGGTTGACCTTGTTGAGCTTGCGGATCGGGTCGTAGAGCATGAACAGGGTGGTCAGGAACTGCACCAGCTCGGGGGTCGAGAACTCGTGGGCGCGGATCGCCTTGCCGGCGTAGGTCAGCAGGGCCGCGGCGCCGATCACGGCGATCGATTCGACGACCGGCCCGGCGGAGTTGGCGAGCATCTGTGCCCAGAGGTTCACCCGCAGGTGGCGGCGGGTGGCCTCGCGGAAGCGGCCGAGCTCGAACTCCTCCATGCCGAACGCCTTGACCACCCGGTGGCCGCGCACCCCCTCGGTCATCAGGCTCGCGAGATCGGCCATCCGCTCCTGGCTGCGGTGGCTGGTGCGCCGCATCCCCTTGCCGAAGCGGACGATTGGATAGAGGAGCAGCGGCGCGGCGATCAGCGAGATCAGCGCCAGCCGGAAGTGGGTGGAGAGGAGCAGCGCCAGCAGCGCGACCAGGGTGAAGGACTGCTGGAAGAGGTCGAGCAGGCGGTTGGCGACCGCGTTCTGCATCATCGCCACGTCGTTGATCACGCGCGCCACCAGCTCGCCCGAGGGGTGCTCGGCATGGAAGCGGCTCGACTGCTCGAGGATCGACCGGTAGAGGTCGTTGCGGATGTCGGTCGTCACCCCCAAGCCGATGTGCTGGAAGGCGTAGCCGGACACGAAGTCGGCGAGGCAGCGGAGCAGAAAGACAACGACGAAGAGGGCGGGGAGGAAGTAGACGACGTTGTCGCGGTTCACCCCCAGCCGGGTCTTCAGCGATTCGTAAGTCTCGTCGATCTGATGGGCGACGTTGAGCCGCTGCTTCAGGTCCGCGACGACGCCGGTCTCCACCTTCCCCGGCTTCCCCGGATGCGCGTCGGGTTTGGAGGTGAAGCCGGCGAGGGGGTTGACGTCGTCGCCGGCGAGCAGCACCTCGCCAAAGATCGGCTTGATCAGGGCGGCGGTCCCCGCCGTGGCCGCCGCGTAGACGAGGATGCCGGCCGCGGCCAGCATCGCCCACCCCGCGTAGCCGCGCAGGTAGTGCCAGAGGAACGCGGTGGTCTTCGACCTCACGCCGAGGCGACCTCCGCTGTCGTCTCCATGATCGTCTCCATCATCTCCGCCACCTCTCCGGCGGCCCGCCGGCTGGCGCCGCCCTCCCCCAGCCGGCCGCGCACCTCGGCGAGCGCCGCGCGCATCCGGCTCCGCTCGCCGGCGTCGGTCAGCAGCCGCGCCGCTTCCGCCGCGATCCGCTCGGGGTTGGCGTCGCCCTGGATCAGCTCGGGGACGGCTCTCTTACCTAATACGAGATTGACCAGGCTGACGTTGGGGAGGCGGACCATCAGGCGGGCCAGGGCGTAGGTCCAGGCGGCCAGCCGGTAGACCATGATCATCGGCGTTCCCAGCAGCCCCACCTCCAGCGTCGCGGTGCCCGAGGCGCAGAGCGCCAGGTGGGAGTCGGCGATGGCGGCGAAGCGCTCCTCGGCGACGATCTCGACCGGCAGCCCGGCGAGCTCGACCGCCTCGTCCACCAGCTCGGGGGGAACGGTCGGCGCGCGGATGATCCGCACCTCGACGGGGAGCTGCGCGGCGAGCCGGCGCGCCGCTTCGAGCAGGGTGGGGAGCAGCGCCTCGACCTCGCTGACCCGGGAGCCGGGCAGCAGCGCGACCCGGAAGGGGCCGTTCGTGGCGGGCTCGCGGTCCCAGATCTGCGGCAGCACCGGCACCTCGTCCACCAGCGGATGGCCGACGTGGACGACGTCGACGCCGTGGTCGCGGTAGAAGTCCACCTCGAAGGGGAAGAGCACGAGCATGCGGTCCACCAGGCGGGAGATGGTCTTGATCCTCCCCCGCCGCCAGGCCCAGACCTGCGGGCTGATGTAGTAGAGCACGGAGACCCCCCGCCGCTTCAGCTCCTTGGCCAGGCGGAGGTTGAAATCGGGGAAGTCGATCAGCACGGCGAGCGCCGGGCGCCGGCGGTCCACCTCGCGCAGCAGGTCGGCGAAGACCTCGCGGGCGCGCGGCAGGATCTTGAGCACCTCGGTGATGCCGACCACCGAGATCTCGGAGCTGTGGGCGACCGCCGCCAGGCCGGCCGCCCGCATCTCGTCGCCGCCGAGGCCGAACGCCGCCAGGTCCGGAACGCGGCGGCGCAGCTCGGTGATCAGGCGCGCGCCGTGGAGATCCCCCGACGCCTCCCCGGCGACGACCAGCAGCTCGCGGGAGGGCGCCGTCATGGAATCAGCGCCGCCGTCATGGGATCGGCGCCGGCGGGCCCGAGGGGAAGGGGTACATCAGCCAGGCCACCAGCAGGCCGCCCACCACCATGCCGAGGAAGATCTGGAGGAAGAGCCGGATCTGGTCCTTGCGCTCGCGGCGCCAGAGCAGGGTGAAGAACAGGCTCACGATCAGTGCGTACAGCACCATCAGCAGAAAATGGCTCAGCACGGGCGTCACTCCTTCTTCCCGCGGACGATGTCCCAGGCGTCGAGGACCAGCAGCAGGTTCATCAGCCCCGCCGTGAGCAGGAAGGCGGTGCCGTACTCATAGCCGGCCCCCATGATGTTCCCCTGGTAGTGGAGACCATAGCGGAGCAGGAAATAGACGAAGCCCATGCCCATCGAGGCGAAGGTCGCCAGGATGGTGAGCGGCTGGCCGGAGACGACCTGGTAGAGGTTCCCTTCGAGGTGGCTGCCGATGAGGACCGAGGCGATCACCAGCACGAAGAAGAGGGCGCCGCGCAAGGGGCGCTTGAGGTAGAAGTGCCCCAGCCCCGGCACCAGCCAGGCCGAGAGCACGGCCACCGCCGGGCTCCCCCGGCGAACAGGGAGCGCCGGCGGCTGCGGCGGCGCGGAAACATTGCCGGTGTCGGCCAATCAAGTCTCCTCTCGAGCGAAGAGCACCCGCAGGCGCTCCCGCGACTGGCGCAGGTCTTCCGGGATCAGCCGGACCTCCGCCAGGACGGTCATGAAATTCGTGTCCCCCGCCCACCGCGGGACGAGGTGGAAATGGAAGTGGCCCGGCACCCCGGCACCGGCCGGCGTGCCGAGGTTCATCCCCAGGTTGAACCCCTGGGGGTTGTACGCCTCGCCCAGCACGCGCTGAGCCCGGAGGACCAGCGGCCAGAACTCGGCCCGCGCCTCCGCACCGCTCTCCTGCGGCGAGGCCTGGTGCTCGAACGGCGCCACCATCAGGTGGCCGGTCGAGTAGGGGTGGAGATTGAGCATCACCAGGTGGTGCCGGCCGGCATGGACCACCAGGCCGTCGGGATCGCCGAGGTTCCGCGCCGCGGCGCAGAAGAAGCACCCGGAGTCCGCCGGCGGACTCGCGGTGATGTACGTGTGCCGCCAGGGAGTGAAAAGCTGTTGCATCCGGTTCGCTTGGGTGGCGTCGCTCTCTAGCACTCGTCGTTGAGCAGCTCTCTCAGCTCCTTGCCCGGCTTGAAGTAGGGGATCCGCTTGGGCGGAACCTTCACCTTGTCGCCGGTCTTCGGATTGCGGCCGGTGCGCGCGCCGCGATGGCGGATGCGGAAGCTGCCGAAGCCGCGGAGCTCGATCTTCTCCCCATCCTTGAGCGAGTGGACGATGCTGTCGAACACCGTGTTGACGATGATCTCGGCGTGCTTCTTGGTGAGCTGAGTCGTGCGGGCGACCTCTTCGACCAGCTCGGCCTTGGTCATCCCGTCCTTCAAGGGCTCCGTCATCTCCCACCCCTTTTGTCGACATGGCAACGGCGGGCGCTCGAACGTTCGAGTCCGCCCGCCGCTTCCGGGTCCCAGGACCTACTCCACGTCTCCCTCGGACTCCTTCTCGGACTCTTCCGGCTCCTTGGCATCGCGCTTCTTGCCGCGGACCTCCTCCTCACCACCCCGCCGCTCGCGGTCCTTGGCCTGGAGCTCGGCGATCTCCTCCTCGGTGGGCTGCTCCACGCCGCGCATCGAGAGGCCGACCTTCTTCTCTTCCTCCTCCACCCGCAGGATGCGGGTGCGGACGAAGTCGCCGACCTTGTAGAAGTCCTCGAGCTTGGCGCCGGCCGGAACCTCGATCTCGCTGACGTGCGCGAGCCCTTCCAGGCCGTTGTAGATGTCGATGAAGAGGCCGAAATCGGTGACGTTGACGACCTTCCCCTCGAGGATGTCGCCGGGGTTGTGCTTGTCGGCGAACTCCTCCCACTCGTTGGGCATGAACTCCTTGATCGACAGCGAGACGCGCTGGTTCTCGACGTCGATGTTGGTGATCCGGGCCTTGACCGTGTCCCCCTTCTTGAGGACCTCGCTCGGGTGCTTGACCCGCTTGGTCCAGCTCATATCGGAGACGTGGATCAGGCCGTCGATGCCCTCGGTGATCTCGACGAAGGCGCCGAACTCGGTGAGGTTGCGGACCTTGCCCTCGATGACGCTCCCCTCGGGGTGGCTGTCGGACAGCTCCTCCCAGGGGTTGCGCTCCGTCTGGCGCAGCGACAGGCTGATGCGCCGCTGGTCCATGTCGAGCTCGGAGACGATCGCCTCGACCTC
>DASWQX010000022.1:0-5090 GCA_036403495.1 Thermoanaerobaculia bacterium | reverse complement strand
AAGGCCATGCGGTAATGGGCTCGGGCATCCCTCGCGGGACCGGGAGAAGCGCGAACGGCTGGCGCTCGCCTTCGAAGGGTTCGATCCCGAGCTGACGGCCTTGCTGCGTACCCAGGTGGAACCGAAGGAACCCAGGTGGCATGATCGACCGGCATAAATGGATTGGCACGATTTCCGGCATTATCGGGATTCTAACCTTTATCACCGGGATTAGCAGCATCCCTCAGGTGCGGGTAAAGCTGAAATCCTACTGGGGAGAAAAAGAGAGAAAGGAAAGGCCTGCGGCAGTCATTCCTGCAACTCGCGTGCAGGCTCTCGAGCCTTCATCCTTAGAAACGCCCTCACCAGAACAGACAAAAGACATCGACCTTCGGCGCGAAATCGAACGTCGAAAGCAGACCAATGGGCTAGAGTCTCCTGGCCATTCCATGGATGCGCCCTCGCCACCTATATCTAAAGACATCTCAGATACATTCAAAGCGTTCGAGTCGCCAACTGTCCATAATGTCAACTTTGGAGCCCAATATGATTTCCCGGTGATAAATTCTCTTGCACTCAAAATATCCGGAACTTTTTCGACAACCAACGTTAACGGCCTAGTTACTATCAACGCCATCTTTAGCACCGCTTCCGGTACACCGCTCCGCAATCCTCAGGGCGGAGTGTTAGTTACAAGCACCGGCACGACGGTAAAAGGCGATGACCCTACTTATTTTATTTTGGTCATGCCCTACTATAATCTACCGCCGGGAAATCTCTCTTATAATCTGGTCATAGATTATGCCGACCAACGCCTTTTTATCTCGGAACCACAGCTATTCAGCATGCGTGCCAATCCGTAGCTGCATGCCGCCGGCCTAATCGCTGGGCTGGTAGACGCGGCTCGGCCTGCCGCTTGCGAAGGTTCCC
The DNA here is from genome assembly GCA_036403495.1 of Thermoanaerobaculia bacterium. Lineage (GTDB taxonomy): Bacteria > Acidobacteriota > Thermoanaerobaculia > Multivoradales > UBA5704 > DATARR01. The sequence goes on along the minus strand of DASWQX010000022.1, from coordinate 4,181 downwards.
AGTTCGTCGCGGTAATCGCCGGGTGGTCACAAACCAAGATGGAGAGAGCCGCGCCTCGCCAACCTCAGAGCCGGAGATCGGCAAACGGCGACTGAGGTTGGGCTTTGAGCGGTGCTCGATGAATCGAATCAAGTCGAAGGACTACGAGGCGAATCTGCTCTTCCCTGAGACGGCCCTGCTCGCGAAGCGTCTGTTGAAGAAGGAGCACGGCGGAATGGGCGTAGCGGTGTAGAGATTTCTGGACGGAAAGGAAGGGCAAGCCGAAGCCGAGCTCTCGGTGGACGTCATCTAATCGTCCCTGAGCCGCGTAGCTGAAGGCCAGTTCGATCGAGAGCCGACAGACTTCGTACCCCCGATTCGCTTGAATAAAGAATTCACGCGCTTTTCTCAAGAGGACAATCGCTTCGTCGTCGATCCGAAGGGCACTCAGGATTTGGCCCTCCAACCAGACGACTCTCATCTGGTCATCTTCAGGAAATCCCTGCAACCAGGAGGCGCCAAGCCTTTGGCGTACCCGCAGCAAAGCCTGGTAGGCTTTGTGAGGCTGTCGGCTGTGGAGATAGCTTAAGACCTTGTTGACCGCTGCGAACCTGAGGAAGAGACTGTCGGGCTCCGCAATGCGGAGCGATTCATCCAGCAATTGGTCGGCTTGCTCAAAGTTTTCGTTATAAAGGTATGCGAGGGCCGCCGCGATGAGGATTCTCTGAAGAGAGTATTGATCCCCCCAGCGGCGAACCTTTGACAGGGCCTTCCTCAAGAGGTCTGCCGCAGCTTCATAATTGCCGCAGTCTCTTTCAAGAGTACCCAAGAGCTCTTGGTAGCGAGCCAATTCGAGGGGATCTCCTGGCCCTTTGCTTTCGATCTCCTGGCCCGCTTGCGAGAAAGACCGATAGGCGCCATCCGGATCACCCAGAATTCGCAGGAAATTACCTCGCTCCATCAGTGCGCGAGCACGAATGACAGAGACCAACCGGGATGAGTCGGCCTGAGTCCAAGTGACCAAATCATCAGCAATCCGCAAGCCTTCTTCGGGATTGAAAAGACGAAGCGAATAGGCCCTTTCGGCAAAGCGATGAAGAATCGCAACCCTTCTCAATTCAGAGGAATTGGCGAGCAGCATCGCAATCCGAGGTTTCGTAGGATTCTCGGCCAAACATGAGTCAGCGAAGTTGAGCTCGGCTTCGAAGCCGACCCTGAGATCCTCAAGGCGACTCCAGACCGATTCAGAGATGGCCTCTGGATCAGCGTCTTCGCTTTCCTGCGAACACGCTTGCTCTTCCGGATCTCCGCCAAGCCCACTCTCCTCCTCCCAGTCCGCCACGCTGGAGTACCTTCGCCCGATGGAGGAATTGGTGGCAGTCTGCACCAAGCGCAGGAAAAGACGTGAAGACTTCGTTGGAGTAGAGGGTTCCATGCGGGCGCTAGTATACGCAGATCTATGGCTTTTAGTGCATGCGGCAGAGGCTACCCGGAACTGCGGCTCGGAAGGTATATGAATTTAACCTGTTCGGAACTTGCCAGATTCTCTGTTACGAAGAAAAGTAGGATCGGGCGAGGATCGCGCTCGGGAAATGCTGCAGCCCGAGGAATTCTTCAGGTGGGAAAAATATTCTGCCCAAAGAAGATCTTCGAGATCCCAGGAGGCTTATGGCGACCAGCACAGGTCCGACTCGTGCAGGTGCGGAGCTTCGCGCTGGCCGCCGAGCGATAGCGACTAAGTCCGGCCGTTGGGATCCAGCTCCGGCCCACCGTCCGACTGCACGGAGGGTTGCGACAGACCCGAGACATTTCCAGGGGTCGACGTGAGGTTCTTGTCCTGCGGTGAATAGAGGTGAAGTAGCGCCAGCATGATGAGGCCGATCAGATCCATGGACTCTCCTCTTGTTCTCGAACACGGTTCAGTAGGAACGGGCCCGTCTCAATCTTAGGGTGATCCAGGCTGGCGCAAGGGGGACAAGGCCAAGTTCCTATCTGGGTAGCACCGAGTCTCGCCGGGTTCAGAGAGTCGCCTCGCCGGACGAAGTCACGGAAGAGGCAGGGGCTCCCGGCTGCGCCGGGAGCCCCGGGAAGCGTCACGCCGCCTCGGCCTGAATCTTAGCCTTCTCCCTTAACCACGAGTTGCTTGTGACGCTTGGTCTCGCCGTCCTTCTCGTAAGTGCGGACCTCGAAGTGGCCGATCACCTTGAGGCGGTCGCCCTTCAGGAAGAGCCGAGACTCGTTGGTCCAGTCGATGCAGTGAATCCAGCGGGGCTCCTCCATCTCCTTGGTCTTGACAGCGAGAGAGAAGGTGCGGAACTCCCGGGCCTCGCGGGTGAAGGACATCTCGACGACTGTATCGGTGACCGGGTCGTAGCCGGGGCGGGTGCCGGTCTGCTCGGGAATCTGATGGACCTTCGGTTCGCCGCCGAGGTTGCCGAAGATGGTGACGAGTTCAAGGTTCTTCTTGGCCATGGGAGTTTTCCTTTCGTTCTGGGAGCCGTTCATGATGACCTGCCAGGACCCGAGGGGGAAAAAGGGCCGGTGGTCAAGGCCGCGCATAGCGCGCCCGTAGGGCTTGGCCTTGCCACTGGCCTGCCCTCGGGTACAAAGGCGGGGCGCATGGGCGGACCCGAGAACGGAAGGAACTCCCTGGCGGAGAGGAATCGAAAGACGCCCCTCTTACGACAACCTCGTCTGCGACCGAGGGGAGGTGAGGAGGGGAAACGGCGCTGGGAAGGCGGCTGCCGGTCCAAGAGATGGAAGCCATGAAAGACCTCGAAGGCAATAGGATGGACGCGCGGCCCGCGCCGGCAGAACGACGGGACGGGCTCGGCTTGCCCAAGGTCCAACCCAAGAAAAAAGTCGGCTCTCAAAGGACCAGAGAACAAGATGCTTGGCGGCGAAGACTGGGGGCTACGAGGGCTGCCGGGCTCTCCCACGAGTGGCTGAGAGGATGGTGCCTCCCCGTCGGATTTCCGGTGGTGTCTTGAGTCTCGCAGGGGGGATCGAATGAGTCGATGGCAGAGGGTGATTGTCTGGTGGTTGAGGGCGGTGATAGTCCTGGGGGCGGTGTATGGACCGCGATGGGTGCTGGCGGCTTTGGGTAGCGGTGAGCTCGGGGAGGGCGGGGACGGCTTCAGCCGAACATTGAGCGAGGTGGCCAACTTGCTGCTTGGGCCCTGGGGCCAGGGGCTGGCTTGGTTGGTTGCCTTGGGGTGTGGAGTGGCGGGCTTCGCGACGCTGACCAAGCCCCTCTCTCCAGGCCCAACCTCGCCGAGTAACGGCTCAGCGAGTGAAGGCGATAAGAGCGCCGGCACGCGGTCCGAGTGTACGACTTTGGGGTCCCGAGCCAAGAGTGGCCCGGGACCCCGAAGGTCAGGCTGAAATCGCTTCGAGAGTGTCCTCCTCGTCGGCGGGGAGTTCTTCTGGGAGGACCCAGGGCAGGGTGCTCCTCATCGGTGCCGGCGCTGGCGGCTCCGCTTCAAGATCCTCGGCCTCGTAGTCTGGAAACTTCGCCCACGCCTTGGGCTCGGGCAGCTCCTTCGCCACGGACCGGTAGAGGTCGGCATAGCTTGCTCCGATGAGCCTCAAGGCTGACAGGATTTCCCGGTGGAGCCTGCCGGCGTCATCAGGACCGCAGTACTGGAGGCGGCTGGCGAGGACAGGCTGGAGCTGCTCCTTCCAGGTCTCTGCTGCGGCCTCCTCGGGAGCGAGGTCGCAGAACTTTCCGAATGCTTCCCAGGGATCAGAAGGGGAGCCGTAGTGAAACAGCCCCTTGCGGCTCTGGTTCGTGCCGAAGACCCGGGCGAGGGCGATCAGAACCTGAAGTGGAAGTATCTTGCCATCGCACGCGGCAAGGAGCTCCCGAGTGAGCTCGGCCATGCGCACGATTCGGCGGTTCATGTGCTTTGTCCGACGGTCGCCAAGGAGGTCGCCCGCAGGGCTGGCCGTAGTCTCCGACGTCGCCGGCTCCGAGGGCGAGACCTCGGGTTGACGTAGCTGCGGAATGGACATTCGGTGCGTGGGCTTGATCCAGATCAGGCGACCCATCTGGGCCCCGGTGGCTAACATCGCCGGCTTCGCGCCTTCAGCGCCCTTCTTGACCTTCTCGTAAGCGTGAGGCGCCAGCAGGCCGTTGCCGCGCCAGCTCGGGGGGATCTCCTCGCGAGGCACCGCCTCGGGAGAGACGAGGAGGAGGTCTG
>DASWQX010000021.1:0-3894 GCA_036403495.1 Thermoanaerobaculia bacterium | reverse complement strand
GACGAGGCCGCCGATCTCTTCGAACGGTTTTATGGCCGGCTCGGCAAAGGCGCCAGCGTGGCCGTCGCCCTCCAGGACGCCCAGCGCGAGCTGATCGCGAAAGGCGCGCCCGCCGCCGCCTGGGCCGGCCTCGTCGTGCTCGGCGACGGCGACCTGGTCCCCCTGCCGGGCGGGCGGAAAGGGTGGAACTGGGCCTGGATTGCGGGGCTGGCCGTAATCGCAGCGTTGGCCGGCGGCGTCTACGCTCTCCGGCTGCGCCGCCAGACGACCGCGTAGACCGAGAGATTCAGCAGAACGACGAAAATCCCCAGCACGATCTGCACCGGCCGCGTCAGCCCCGACGGGTACAGCACCGGCAGGATGTAATGCTTGATGAAGCCGCCGGAGTAGCCGGCCTCGCCGCCGAGCCGGCGGAAATGGTTTTCCAGCGGCGTCAGCGGGCAGACGGTCGAGGAGAACTCCACCCAGATCCCCCAGAGCGCCGCCGGCAGGTGGACCCAGAGGACGCGCGGCCAGCGCAGCGCGAGCAGTCCGCCGACGCAGACGAAGAGGACGAAGCCGAGATGGAAGACGACGACGAGGTCGGCCAGGAAGCGATCGATCATTGCCGCCCGATCTTATCCGAGTAAGAGCCGACGAATCCGCTTCATCCCGCCGTCGTATCGATACGACGGCTTGCAGATCCTTACGACGGGTCGCAGATCGTTACGACGGGCGGCAGATCGTTACGATGGCCCGCAGATGGTTACGACGGCCCGCAGATCCTTACGACGAGCCGCGGATGCTTACGACGGCTTGCAGATCGTTACGGCGGCCCGCAGACGCTTACGACAGGCCGCAGATCCTTACGACGGCTCGGAGATGGTTGCAACAGCCCACAGATCCTTACGACGGCCCACAGATCGCTGCGACGGCCCGCAGAAGGTTACGACAGCCCGCAGATCCTTACGACGAGCCGCGGATGCTTACGACAGCCCGTCGTAACCTTCCGCACGATTGGAAGGCCGGTCTCCGGACACAAAAAAAGGGGGCGCGCCGAAGCGCGCCCCCGTGAGCCGGCGTTGCCGCCGGCCGGTTACGGATGCGAGGAGCCGGTGGGAGGCGTCGTCGCGCCGGACCCCGTGCCCGGCGTGCCGGTCCCCGGAGCTCCGGGAGTCTCCGGCGCCACCTTCTTCTTCCGGCCCCGGAACGGCTTCGCTCCAAACTCGGCGACCTTCTCCGAGCGCGGCCCGAAGTGCTCCTTGATGCTCGCCAGCAGCACGCTCGCCAGCCGGTCCCCTTCGGCGATCACCGTCTTCATCGCCTGGGAGCCCTGCTGCTTGGCCGCCGTCTGAGCCGCCTGCGCCGCCGCGATCTGCCGGGCCTGGGTCATCATCCCCTCCAGCTTCGTCCGACTCGTCTCCAAATGCGCAAGCTCACCTGCATTCGCCGTCAGCCGCTCGCTGAGGCGCTCCCACCCTTCCACCTTTCCCTTGTACGTCGTCTCTCTGCTCATGGTCCTTCTCCTAGGAGCCCGTAGGCTCATAATCCTGCGCCGATAGGACGCCGGAGCTCTGAATTCGGTCCGATACCCGCCGCAGCCCGCCGTTCTCCTCGCTGCCATCCTCACCGCCGCCGCATAGTCGCGCTTCCGTTGCACATATGGTCTCCCATCCAATCGCATATGTCAACCCCCCAACAGCATACCTCCGAAGTAGGGACGGGGGACCAGAGCTTGGGTCCGAACTGCTGTATTGAGAGGGTGTCTCGAAAGTCAGCCCCGTAGGGGCAGCAGGAATTAGCCCGGACCGTGAGGTCCGGGTACCAAGCCTCCCAATTCCCAATCAGCCCCGCCAGGGGCGGCAGGAGTCTCCCTTGACGTGAAAGTTGCGGGAGCCCGCAATCCGCGGCCTACCACTTTTACGGGCTGACGTCAGCGGCCTTGATGTTCGTCGGAACCGTCCTCTCCGCCTCGGAGACGCCCCACGGGGCGTCTTTACATTGGGGGGACGGGAGACTTGATCCTTCCCAAACACCCTCTGAGAATTCGACGCCCCCGATTATTGAATACGGAGGATCTCGCGGCGCACCGTCAGCTCCTCGACGCGGTCGCGGTCGACCTGCACGCCGAGGCCGAGCTGATCGACGGGCACGTCGATCCAGCCTTCTTTATCCATCGTCCATTCCGGGATCACGACGTCCTCGTCCCAATAGCGCTCGCTCGGCGAGATGTCGCCGGGGAGGGTGAAGTTCGGCAGCGAGGCCAGCGCCACGTTGTGGGCCCGTCCGACGCCGCTCTCCAGCATGCCGCCGCACCAGACCGGGATGCCGTGCGCGGCGCAGAGGTCATGAATCGCGATCGATTGCAGGAAGCCGCCGACGCGGCCGGGCTTGATGTTGACGATCCGCCCGGCGCCGAGGGCGATCATGTCCGCCGCGCGGTCGAGGCTGGTGATCGATTCGTCGAGGCAGATAGGCGTCGCCAGACGCTTCTGGAGCTCGGCGTGGCGGAGCAGGTCGTCCCAGGCGAGCGGCTGCTCGATCATGATCAGGCCGAGCTCGTCGAGCGCCACCAGGCCGTCGGCGTCCTCCAGGGTATAGGCGTTGTTGGCGTCGGCCATCAGCGGCGCCTCGGAGCCCAGCGCCTCGCGCACCGCGCGGACGTATTTGACGTCGGCGCCCGGCTTGATCTTGATCTTGATCTTCCGGTAGCCCCGCTCGAGCGCCGCGCGGGCCTTCTCCACCAGCGCCTTCGGGCTCTTCTGGATGCCGAGCGAGATGCCGACGCGAATGCGGTCGCGGGTGCCGCCGAGCTTCTTCGACAGCGGCATCCCGTCGGAGGCCGCGGCCAGCGCCCAGGCGCCCATCTCGACCGCCGCCTTGGCCATCTGGTGGCCGCGGAAGTTGACCTCCAGCGCCGGATAGATCAGCTCGGGCCCCGCGAACGTCTGGCCGAGCACCCGCGGCGCCACCCACTCGCGGATGGCGAACCAGGCGGTGTCGATCGTCTCCGGCCCGTAGTTGGGGAACTCGCCGGCCGCACACTCGCCCCAGGCCACGGCGCCGTCCGTGTCCTCCAGCTCGACGAGCAGGATGCGGCGCTGGCTCTGGGTGCCGGAGGAGATCTGGAACGGCTCCTTGAGGTTCATCGCGATCTCGCGCAGGGTGAGGCTCTCGATCCGCAGCATGGTCAGTCCCTCTTAAGTCCGTAATAGCAATGTTTTTCGGCAACGTCGCGGTAGAAAGCCTCGACGCGGTACCCCCGCGCCAGGTAGTGCTCGAAGGCCCGCCGCGTCGTCTCCCGCCAAGCCGGGGCCGCGTCGGGGCGCGCCGCCTTGAAATCCTGGATGCTCGGCGGGATCTCGACCCGCACGCGCGGCGCCTCCGGAAGGTCTGCGAGCACGGCGCCCGGATTGACCACCGGCGCGTCAAGGAAGAACTGCGAGGAGCCAGCTCGACGGTCCTCGAGGGCGCCCGCCACCCGCTCGCCCGCGATCTTCCAGGAGAGGATGAAGCGGTCGGTGCCGATCCCCTCGAACAGCTCGCTCCCCTCTTCCCCCTCGTACATGTCCTCGACGTACTCGGCGACCTCGGCCCCGAGGTGGTTGAAGTTGAGGTGCGCGTTGCGCGCCTCCAGCGGGTCGAACGTCCACCGCACCTCGTCGATGCCGGCGGCCAGCAGGATCTCGCGCTGATAGAGCTTGAGGCGGGTGCCGAGCCCGAGGTCGCGCGCCGAGGCGTCGACCGCCAGCATGTGCGACCAGTGGAAGGGGCGGCTCCCCGTACAGCCGGCCAGGCCATAGACGAAGGCGAGCAGCCGTCCGTCCGGCGAGAACGCGCCGGCGGCGATCCCCCCAGCCTTCTGAGTGACCTTGAGGATGCTCAGCGGCACCACGTCCGAGAAATTGCGCCCCC
>DASWQX010000020.1:0-7785 GCA_036403495.1 Thermoanaerobaculia bacterium | reverse complement strand
GCCCGTTGGGCCGGACGGAACCAGATGTCCTGGGGCTGCCGTGCTCCGGGGAACTGGTGCAGTTATTCTGTGACGAGTCCTAAGCTACCCGAACGACAGCCAAAATTTGACCTACAATTTCTTCTAACGATTGTCTGCTAGAAATCGCATAGCGATCGGCCAGCATGGGACTAAAGCGGGCCACCTCCTCACGAGTAACTTCGTGCCAAAGGGGGAGAATTACTTTTCTGCCGTTACGCTCCATCGCGAGTAGCCCTTCCAGTTCTCGCTTGGTCCAGTCCTTACGACAGAAATTTTGTGAAAAAATCACAACTCCAAAGCGAGACCGTGAGAGGCCGTAGTCAATGGCGTCACGGAGTGAATCTCCCAACTTAAGAGTGAACGAGTCGTACCAGACACATAGGTTCCGTTCTCTTAAGCGTCGAGCAAGCGGATCTACAAAAGTTGCCTTATCCTCGCTAGCATGAGAGATGAATACGTCGAACTCAAAGCAGCCCTGCGTCGAGTAGTCGCCCGCCTGCGTCCAGGAGAAATCGAGAGTGGTGCCTTGCGGTGGCGTCTGCACGAGCGACCACATTACGGACAGCTTCTGGCCGTCGCCGCCCAGCGTTCCGAAGAGGCTGCGGAGGTCGGCGACCATTTCCTTGGCATTTTGATACCGCCGGTAGGGATCCTTGTCGAGAGCTTTGGCAAGAATCCCTTCCAGGCCAGGCGGGAAGTTTTCGACGTAATCTCCGGGCGGCGTGAAACGGTCGTAGACGATGCGATGACTTACCACGGTCAGGTTCTCGCCCTGGAACGGCTTGTGGCGTGTGAGCATCTCGTAGAGCACGACGCCGAGGGAGAAGAGGTCCGCTCGGGGGCCGACCTCCTTACCTTGGATCTGCTCGGGCGCCATGTAGTTGGGCGTACCGAGGATCTGCCCCTCCTGCGTGAGGCTCGAGCTGTCGAGCCGGGCGATGCCGAAGTCGGTGATCTTCACCTTGCCCTCGGAGGTGATCAGGATGTTCGCCGGCTTGACGTCGCGGTGCACCACCCGGTTGGCGTGGGCGTAGTCGAGCGCCTCCCCCACCTGGGCGATGACGTCGAGCACCCCGGCCAGCGACAGCGGCTGCTCCCCCTGGAGCATCAGCTTCAGGTTGGTGCCGCGCACGTACTCCATGGCGATGAAGGCGGGCCCCTCGTCGCTCGCCTCGACCACGTCGTGGATGGTGACGATGTTGGGGTGGGTGAGGATGCCGGCGCTCTGCGCCTCCCGCATGAAGCGGATGCGGAACCGCGCCATCTCCTGATTCTTGACCAAATAGCCGATGCGAATGGTCTTGAGGGCGACAAGCCGCCCAATGAGGAGATCCCGTGCCAGATACACGACGCCCATGGCACCTTTGCCGATTTCATCGACGACTTCATAACGGCCTAGCTTGGTAGGTATCGGGGGCAGCATGGCAGCAGGACTGGACCTTAACGGACTTATAGGCTACGACAACTCTACTAACCCCCACAATGAGGACAAGTGGTAACGCCCTCGGCAGGTTTGACCGAAACAAGCTGATAGGGGCATGCTCTGAAAACGCGGTTTGCCCGATCTGGCGTACGTGACCACCGCCGCGGCGTACGTGACCACCGCTGGATCTGCCGTCACCACCACCGCGGCGGTCGAGACGCAGGCCGGATCTGCACTGCGCCCGATCTGGCGGCGACGACCACCGCCGAATCTGTGGTCACCACCGCCGCAGCGGTGGAGACGCATGCCGGATCTGCACTTCGCCCTGATCTGGCGGCGATGATCACCGCCGGATCTGTGGTCACCGGCGCCGCAGCGTGGAAGACCCCAGATAGACTCCTGGGGTGATCCTCCCCGGCCTCTACCTCGCCCTCCTCGCCTTCCTGCTCGACCGCGCTCTCCGGCGCTGGTGGGAGCCGGTGCCGGCGCGGATCTGGGTGGTGTTCGCCGTGCTCCTGGTGATCCTCTTCGGTCCGGCCCTCTTCCTCGGGAAGGTGCTGCTTCCCGCGGACATCCTTCCGGGCGTGGCGATGCCGGAGGACGCGCGGAAGCCTCCGCAGGGCAATCCCTTGCAGCTCGATCTGGTGACTCAGATCGTCCCTCTTCAGGCGGAGGTGCGGCGGCAGGTCCGCGCCGGCGAGTGGCCGCTCTGGAACGATCTCGCGGGGGCCGGGATGCCGCTGCTCGGCGATCCGCAGTCGCAGACGTTCGAGCCGCTGATCCTGCTCGCCCTGCCGCTCCCGCTCCCCGCGGCGGTGGGGGTGACGGCGGGGTTGCGGGTGATGATCGCGCTGGTTTTCCTCTTTCTGCTGCTGCGGCGGCAGGGGCTATCGGAAGGATCGGCGCTCTTCGGCAGCCTGGCGTTCGGTCTCGGCGGGTTCCTGCTGCTCTGGCTCAACTGGCCGATCGGCAGCTCGCCGGCCCTCCTGCCGCTCGTGCTCTACGCCCTGGCGCTGACCGACGAGCGCGGCGCCCGCCGGGACCTGCTGCTGCTGGTCGTCGCGATCGCCTCCCTGCTGGTGGACGGGCACCCCGAGACGATCCTCTACGTGGCGATCGTGGGCGGCCTCTTCGCGCTCTCCCGGCTCCTTCGCCGTCCCTGGAACGAGCGCATGCCGCGCCTGGGCCGCTGGGCGCTCGCGGCGGCGCTCGCCTGCGGGTTGGCCGCTCCGGCGCTGGTGCCGGCGCTCCGGATGATCCCGCAGTCGCTCCGCCATCACTGGGTGGCGACGCGCAACCTCCGCCTGGACGCCCACCCCGAGAGCGGCCGCCAGGAATCGTTCGCGGAGGTCGGCAAGCGCGCGGTATCGGTCTTCGCGCCGAACGCGTTCGGCGACAGCGCCTTCGGAGACTATTGGGGAGATGCCAACAGCAACGAGGACGCCACGGCGTTCGTGGGCGGCGCAGCCCTGCTCGCCGCCCTCCTCGCCTTCCTGCCGGCGGCGCGGCGGTTCCGGGAGGAGCGGCTCTTTCTGGCGCTCGCGCCGCTGAGCCTGCTCGTCGCCCTGCGCTTTCCCGGCGTGCCGCTCCTGCTCTCGAAGCTGCCGGTGCTCAATCAGTCGATCAGCGGCAACCGGCGGCTGTTGATGGTCGCCGGCTTCGCCGTGGCCTATCTGGGAGCCTGTACGGTGGAGCGCTGGCGGACCGGCGAGGGGCCGAAGCGATGGGCTGTCCTGATCGGTGGGACGATCCTGCTCGGAGCGATCGCCTGGGGATATGGGCTATCCGCGGAGGTGCAGGCGCTGGCGTCGATGCGCTGGTTCTGGCTGGGACTGCAACTGGCGGTCGTCGCGGGGACGGCGGGTTTGCTGGCCTTCGGAGCCACTAGCGGGAGAAGAGGAAAATTCGCACTCCCGTCCCTCCTCGCCCTCGTCGCGATCGAGCTGATGGTCTTCCACCGGCCGGCCAACCCGTCCCTGCCGCGGAGCGCCTACTACCCGGTGTCTCCGCTGGTCCGCTTCCTCCAGGACAACGCCCAGGACCATGCCGGAGGCACGCGCGTCGCGGGGTTGGCGAACCGGATCCTGCCCGACGCGCTCACGGTCTACGGCCTCGCGGACGTCCGGATCTCGAATCCGTTGAAGCCCTTCCCCTACGTGCAGGCGATCGGGCCGGCGAGCGCGTCGATCCGCTCGACCGAGCACATCCTGGTCCGCCCCGAGCATCCGCTCTATCAGCTCTTCGGAGTGCGCTGGCTGGTGGCGACGCCGCGGATGCAGTCGATCCCCGGCCTGCGGCAGGCGTTCCACGATCCCACGGGGCGGATCTTCGAGCGCGACAAAGTGCTCGCCCGGCTCTTCCTCCCCGAGTCCACCGAGGTCGAAGGCGCGATGTCCTGGCCGGCATGGCTCGCCGCCAACCCGGACTTCGCGGCGCGCGCGCTGATCCCGCCGACCGCGATCCGGCCGGCGCTCTGGACGGCGGCCCGGCCGCAGGATTCGACGATCGAGATCCTCGCCCTGAAGCCCGCCCGGATCATCGCCCGCGCGCGGCTCGCCGAGGAGCGCCTCCTCGCTTCCAGCGTCTATGACGACGGCGGCTGGCGCCTGCTGCTCGACGGCCACCCCCAGGCCGTACAGACGGCGGACGGCCCCTTCCTCGCCGCTTGGCTGCCGGCCGGCGAGCACCGGGTGGAGCTGATCTACAGGGCGCCGGGGTTCTCGGCCGGGCTCGGGCTGGCGGCGGTCGCCTTGGTTGGATTGGTGGCGTGGCTGCTGAGGCCTATCGCCAGACCGCGACATCCTCCAGCCCCTTCCGTTTGAGATCGGGCACCTCGGCGTCGGGCGCCGGGTAGCCGACCGGGAAGAGGATGAAGGGCTTCTCGTTGACCGGGCGGTCGAGCAGGCGGGAGAGGAAGGCCATCGGGCTCGGGGTGTGGGTGAGCGTCGCCAGCCCCATGTGGTGGAGGGCGGCGATGAACAGGCCGCAGGCGATCCCCACGCTCTCCTTGGGGTAGTAGTTCTTCCGCTTGCGCCCCTCGGAGCCCAGCCCATACAGCTCCTCGAAGACGACGACCAGCCAGGGGGCGGTCTCCAGGAAGGGCTTCTCCCAGCTCGTGCCGAGCGGGGCCAGGGCCTCCAGCCACTCCTCGGGCATGCGGCCGCCGATGTAGCTCTCGTACTCCTCGCTCTCGGCGGCGGCGCGGATCTCGCGCTTGAGGGCGGGATCCGCCACGACGACGAACTTCCAGGGCTGGCGGTGGGCGCCGGACGGGGCGGTCGAGGCGGTGCGGATGGCGATCTCGATCAGCTCGCGCGGCACCGGCTCGGACGAGAAGGAGCGGACGCTCCGCCGGCGATCCATCTCGGCGTGGAAATCGCGCGCGCGGCGCCGCGACTCCTCCGGGGCCAGCCGCTCGGGAAGGTAGGGGATGAAGGGATGGGAGCTCAGATCCCCTCCCGCCGGAGCTCCTCGCAGGCGCGGCCGATCAGCTCCCAGAGGGCGTCGAGGTGCTCGCTCTCGGTGCGGAGGTTGCCGATCGCCACGCGCAGGGTGTAGCGGCCGCCCAGCACGGTGTGGGAGAGGAAGAAGGGGCCGGCGGCGTTGACGCGGGCGAGCAGCCGCTCGTTGAAGCGGTTCCGGGCTTCCGGCGTACCTTCCGGGCAGGCGCGGAAGCAGACCGTGCTGAAGGGGACCGGCGCGGCGAGCTCGAAGCCGGGATCGGCTTCGACGTGGGCGGCGAAGTCGCGGGCCAGCGCGCAGTGCAGGCGGATGCGCTCGCGCAGCCCCTCGACGCCGAAGGTGCGGATGACCATCCAGAGCTTGAGGGCGCGGAAGCGGCGGCCGAGCTGGAAGCCGTAGTCCATCAGGTTGGTGGCTTCCGAGCCCTCCGCCGTCCGCAGGTACTCCGGCACCAGCGAGAAGGTAGCGCGCAGTTGGGCCGGATCGCGCACGAAGAGCACCGAGCAGTCGACCGGCGTGAACAGCCACTTGTGAGGGTTGACCACCAGCGAGTCGGCGCGCTCGAGGCCGGGCATGATCGCGCGCAGCTCCGGGCAGATCGCCGCCGAGCCCGCATAGGCGGCGTCGACGTGCAGCCAGATCTTCTCGCGTTCGCAGAGGTCGGCAATCTCGGGGACGGGGTCGACGCTGGTCGTCGAGGTGGTCCCCACGGTCGCCACCACCGCCATCGGCAGGCGTCCGGCGGCGCGGTCGGCGGCGATGGCCTCGGCAAGGGCCGGCACGGACATCCGGAAATCTCCGTCGCTGGCGATCCTGCGCACGTTCTCCTGGCCGATGCCGAGCACGATCGCCGACTTGTCGATCGAGGAGTGCGCCTGGTCGCTGGCGTAGAGGGTGAGAGGCGGCGCGTCCGCGCGGCCGGAGAGCCCCTTCACCCGCGCGTCGAGGCCGGGGAGGCGGTGGCGGGCGGCGGCGAGGGCGACCAGGCTGCTCGACGAGGCGGTGTCGTTGATGTGGCCGCGGAAGCCGGCCGGCAGCTCCATCATCTGGGCGAGCCACTCGCAGACCCGCTCCTCCAGCTCGGTGGCGGCCGGCGCGGTGCGCCAGAGCATGGCGTTGACGTTGAGGGCTGCGGCGAGGGTCTCGCCGAGGATGCCGGGGCCGGAGCCGGTGTTGGCGAAGTAGGCGAGGAACCCAGGGTGGTTCCAGTGCGTGAGGTTGGGCTCGATCACCCGCAGGTAGTCGTCGAGCACGGTGTCGAGCGGCTCGGCCTCCGCGGGCGGACTCGCGGGGAGCACGCGCCGCACCTCGCCCGGCCGGACGGCGGGGAGCACGGGGCGGTCGCCCACCCCCTCGAGGTAGTCGGCCACCAAGTCGGCCACGCGGTGCATCGCGGACCGGAATTCGTCGGCGGGGAGGTCTCTGGACATGGGGGGAAGGATATACGAGGGAGGCCGCACTGGCGGAGCCCGCCCGGGCATAAATGCCCGGGCTACGCCCCAACCGAAAAGCCGGCTGAAGCCGGCTCCTGATTTGTATGGGCATCTTCAGGAGCCGGGTTCACCCGGCTTTTCTTTCCTCGTAGCCCGGGCATTTATGCCCGGGCGGATGGGAGGAACCTTCGTCCCACGAAAAAGGGCGGCCCGGAGGCCGCCCTGTCCCAAGTCCGGTCTGGACCGTCCAGTCTTTACTTCGAGGCCGACTTGCTGCCCGCGCGGCGCAGCTCGTCGTCGACCACGGTGGTGATCTGCTCGATCGGCACGGCGCCGTTGATGAAGCGGCCGTTGACGAACAGGGCCGGGGTGCCGTTGACGCCGGCGGCGGAGCCCGCCTTCTGGTCGGCCTGGATGATCGCGACCTTCTCACCGGAGTCGACGCACTTGTTGAACTTGTCGGCGTTCATGCCCAGCTCGGCGGCCTTGGCCTTGAGCTGGTCGACGCCGAGGGCGCTCTGGTTGCCGAACATGGCGTCGTGCATCTCCCAGAACTTGCCCTGGTCCATGGCGCAGAGCGAAGCCTCGGCGGCCTTCTGGGCGTTCTGATGGAAGGGGAGCGGGTACTGGCGGAAGACGACGCGGACCTTGTCGCCGTACTTCTTCTCGACCTCGGCGATGGTCGGCGTCAGGCGCGAGCAGAAGGGGCACTGGAAGTCGGAGAACTCGACGATCGTCACCGGGGCGGAGGCCGGGCCCTTGGCGGGGCCGGTGGCGGCCACGTCGACGCGGATCGGCTCCATCTTCATGTCGACCTTGTACTTGGCCTCCAGCGTCTTGAAGTACTCGGAGCGGGCCTTCTGCTGCCCCTGCTGCTCGAGGTACGTCTTGATCTGGCCGGCGACCTGATCCTTCGGGCGGGGGATCTGGGCCTTGTTCTGCTCGTAGAACGCGTCGACGTCGGCGTCGGTCACGGTCGCGGGCTTGAGCTCGGCAAGCAACTGCTCCTTGGTCACCTTGCGCGAGGCGGCCTCGGCGTCGACCAGGCGGTCCTGGATGGTCGTTTGGAGGCTGGTCTCCATCAGGGTGTGGAGGTTCGTCTGGTACTCACGGTCCAGCGCCTTGAACTGGTCGGCGTTGGCCTGGCGGACGTCCGCCTCGGTGATCGCCTTGCCGTTGACGACGGCAAGCACCTGATTGTCCATCTTCTTGCCCTGATCCTGCGCCGAGCAGGCCGGCAGGCCGACGCCCAGGCCGGCGCATAGCACGAGCGCCCCGGGGATCAGCGATTTACGAAAAAGTACGTTCATGGGTCTGACTCCTTTGTTCATGGACGGTATCCAGAGGCTGCCAACAGATCGAGACCGGGACAGATTCCGATGACTTCAGTTCATTCCACCGAAACGCGGATAGCTATTTTAGCACAGGGCCGGGCCCTCCCTCACC
>DASWQX010000019.1:0-3693 GCA_036403495.1 Thermoanaerobaculia bacterium | reverse complement strand
TGAGCTTTCTGGCGCCCGGGGGCGCCGCGAATATTGAAAGGGTAACCGAGCCGGGTAGACTTGCGCCATGCCCGCCGTCCGCCTCCGCTTCTCGCGCCGCCTCCCATGGGAGCACGCGAAGAACCGCCTGACGCTCGCCGTGGAGGAGCGGACCGCCCGCGGCCTGGCGACGATCGACCTCACGGAGACCAACCCGACGCGGGTCGGCCTGGCGTACCCGGAAGACGAGCTCGCCGAGCTCCTCCGCCGCGGCGCGGAGACGGCCTACGACCCCCATCCGCGCGGTCTTCTCACGGCGCGCGAGGCGCTCGCCGAGGCTCTCTCCACCCCCGGCGATCCGGTCTCGCCGGACGACCTCGCGCTCACCGCCTCGACGAGCGAGTCCTACTCCCACCTGTTCAAGCTATTCGCCGATCCCGGGGACGAGGTGCTCACCGCGGCACCCTCCTACCCGCTCCTCGACAGCCTGGCGGCGCTGGACTCGCTCGTGCTTACCCATGTGTACCTCGAGCCGGACCGGCGGTTCATCCTCGATCCGGAGGACGTGGCGGCCGCCCTCACCGAGCGCACGCGGCTGCTCGCCCTGATCCACCCGGGCAATCCCACCGGCCGCTTCCTGACCGCCGCCGAGCAGGGCGCCGCGGCCACGCTCTGCGCCGCCCGCGGCGTGCCACTGATCTCGGACGAGGTGTTCGCCGATTTCCCGCTGGGGGATAGTCCCCATGCCTATGCCCATGCCGGCCCGGCGGCGGCCGGCGGCGAGGGGCTGGCCTTCTCGCTCGGGGGCCTGTCGAAGAGCGCCGGCCTGCCGTCGTGGAAGCTGGGATGGATCCGCGCCGGCGGTCCTCCCGCTCTCCGCCGCCGCGCCGTCGCCGCGCTGGAGATGGTGGCGGACACCTATCTCTCCGTCGCGACGCCGGTCCAGAGGGCGCTCGGCGGCGTGCTGGCGCTGGCGCCGCGCATCCGCTCGGAGATCCTCGGGCGGGTCCGCGGCAACCTCGCCACCCTCCGCGCGGCGCTGGCGGACGTGCCCTCCGCCGCTCTGCTGGAGCCCGAAGGTGGGTGGGCGGCGGTGGTCCGCGTCGAAGCCTCGCGGCTGGACGACGAGGAGCTGGTCCTGGCGCTCCTCGACCGCACGGGCGTCCTGGTCCACCCCGGCTACTTCTTCGACTTTGCGACCGAAGATTTCCTCGTCCTCTCCCTCCTCCCCGAGCCTGGGCGCTTCGCCGAGGGAGCCCGCCGGCTGGCGATCTGGGCACACGATTTGCTCAAGGCTTGAGGCCGTGGCCCTGGCGACGTGACGGGGCCGGACGGAAAGGATTCATCGGGAAGGAGCAGCACCATGAAGCAGAGGAAACTGGCGAACGGCTTGGGTTGGTTCAGCATCGGGCTGGGGCTCACCCAGCTTCTGGCCCCCAGGTGGCTTGGACAGCAGATCGGAATTCGCAACGAGCGCACCGGTCTCATGCGCGCGCTGGGCGCCCGTGAGACATTGGCCGGCCTGGGCGTGCTGATGGGGGACAAGAAGGCCGTTCCGCTCTGGGGGAGAGTGGCCGGCGACGCGATGGACCTGGCACTGCTGGCGGCGGCCCTCACGTCGCCGGAGAACGAGAAGGGGCGTCTCGCCGGCGCGACGGGGATGGTCGTGGGCGTCAGCCTGCTGGACTTCGCGTGCGCCCGCAGCCTGCAAGCGAGCTGACAGGGGAGGGATCCGAGCCCGTAGGGCCGAGCCTGGGCGCTTCACCGAGGGTGAGGCTTCGAAGCGCAGGTCGTCCCAGCAGGAACGGACAGCCTGGAGGCGCGCCCGTCCCGGTGGGGCAGGTGTCATCGCCGAGGATCAACCGCCGAAGCGGCGGCTCACCTTGATCAGCAGGACGTCGGCCGCCGGGTCGCCGAAGGCCCCCGTCAGATCGCTCGCCGGAGAGGGCCGCACGTCCTGCGAGAGCCGGTCGCTGCGGTGGTTCCAGACCACCGTCAGGAAGGAGCCCGGGAGGTACTCCCAGCGCAGCACCAGGTCGCCGTTCAGCGTGCGCTGGCGGGCATCGGGAGCCGGCGGGCGCGCGCCGGTCCCGCCGGTCCCGCCGATCGGCACGAAGCGGCGTCCGGGATCGGGGTCGAGCGGTGAAACGAGACGCTGATAGCGGTCGTAGCGGCCGGCGGTGCTGAAGGGCTGGAGGTAGGCCTGGAGCGCCAGCCGCGGCGAGACGATCAGGTCGCCCCGCAGGGTGAGGGCGAGGGTCTCCTGCCGCAGCCGGGCGACGAGGTAGGCCGGAGCTCCGGTGCCCGCGCCGCTGCCGAGGCTCTGCCAGCCGACGGTGTCGATCTCGTAGGTGGGCCCGATCGACCCCTGGAGCCGGTCGGAGGCGCGGAGGTTGAGCAGCGGCGTCAGGCTCAGCGAGCGCGATCCGCTCGCCGGCTCGCTGGCGACGGCGGCGTCGAGCGTAGCGAAGGACGCCTTGCGCTGATCGCTGGCGAGCGACAGCGACAGGGTGGTGCGGGGGGGCAGCAGGAGCGCCGGGCCGCCGCGCAGCCACTCGGTCGACAGCGCGGACATCTCGCGCTTCACCGCCAGCTTCGCCGACCAGTAGCCGCGGGTGTCGATCGTGCCGTAGAGGTCGACCACGCGGGCCCGCGCCTCGCCCGCCCAGGTCCAACCGAGGCCGAGGTTGCTGGAGCCCACCGACCAGCCGCGGATGGCGTGGCCGGGGAGGAAGCGCTCGTATTTCCAGGTGCCGGCGAGCAGCAGCCAGTCCGAGTTGCGCTGGAAGCCGAGCTCGTCGACATCGAACCCGGGGGAGACCGCGCGCCCTACCAGGTCCCAGAGGAAGGCGCCGGCGACCTTCGACACCCGCGTCTCGGCGGCGATCCCTTCCAGGCTCGTGCCGTAGGGCGCCGCGGGGAGCCGCGACGCGCCGGGCCTCTGGAAATCGTGATTCGGGGCGGTGGCCACGCGGGCGATCGCGGCCTCGTCGCCGGCGAGGCGACTGGCCAGGGCCCAGCTCCTGAATTCGTACCCTCCGGCGCCGAAGCGGTGCTGCAGCTCGGTGCCGAACGCCGCGGCGTCGCGCACCTCCTGCGCCGCCAGCACCGGTCCGGGAGCGAAGCGGTGGAGGTCGGCGGCGAACAGGCCGAACGAGGAATCCCCCTGATCGAAGCTGCGGACCGCCCGCGCCACCGTTGCCGCGGCCCGCGATTCGACCGGCCACTCCTCCCTCGCGCCGCCGGGCAGGCGGAGGAGCGCGCGCTCGCGGTCGGTCACCGCGGTGAAGGCGCCCAGGGTCCATCCGCCGGCGGTCTGCCCCGAGAGCTTGGCGGCGCCGAGGAGCGTGGTGGCGGCGGGGATCGACTCGATGGCCGCGTCCGCCGGCAGCTCGCCGCGCGGAGCCCGGCCGACCCGCCGCGAGTAGAAGGGCGATTCGTCGGCGAACGAGGTGTCGCGCGTGGCGAAGGGGAGGCCGGTGTTCATCCGGAAGAGGTCGATCCCCTCCAGGAAGAACGGGCGCTGCTCGGCCTGGAAGAGCTCGAACGCCGTCAGGTTCACCTGCGACGGATCGGCCTCGACCTGGCCGAAGTCGGGCAGCAGGGTGGCGGTGAGGCTGAAATTGGACCCCAGCCCCACCTTGAGGTCGGCGCCGGCCCGCGCCGAGGATTTGCGCGCGCCGCCGGGCCCGTCGTTGCCCAGGCGCGGCGCCG
>DASWQX010000018.1:0-7991 GCA_036403495.1 Thermoanaerobaculia bacterium | reverse complement strand
TGCCAGTCCGATCCTGGAAGCGCCGCTGTGATGACCGGTCATACGACGTATGTCAGGCGACGAAATCGGACGGCGGTTTCAGACGACGATCTTGGGCGCCGCGTTCGGATCGGCCGCAGCCGCCGGCGTGACGCGCGGCTTGAGCTGCTCGATCTTGTGGTTGAGCTCCTCGACCTTCTGGGTCAGGTTGCGGATCTCGTCGCGGGTGGGCACGCCGAGGCGGTTCAGGGTCGACGTCAGCTTCTCGTCGAACTTGTCGCCCCAGGTCTCGAAGGCGCTCTCGGCCTTGGTCTTCATCTTGTCGACCTCGACCTTCACCTTGTCGACCTCGACCTTGCCGCGCGACTCCACGTCGCGGCCGCGCTCGACCAGACGGCCGAAGATCTTGCCCCCCTCCTCCTCCGCCGCCGACAGCGCGCCGAGGCCGGCGAGCCAGACGCGATGGACGGAGTCCTTGATCTCTTCCTGCACGTTCTTTTCGGTGGTTCCGGTCTGGGTCGTGGTATCCATGATTTACCCCTTGCTGGTGATTTTTCGTTGACTCGGCTGGGTCGCCTTCGCCTTCTTGCCGGCGAGATCGGCGGCCGCCGCGATGGGATCGGGAGTCGGCACCGGAACGACGACCGCCGCCGCCATGCCCGCGGGGGTGACGATCTCGACCGCGGCGGCATGCCGCCGCGCCACGACCTCGTCGACCTTCTTCGACAGCGTCGTGATCCGGGCGGAGAGGACCTTGACGTCCTCGCGCGTCATCACGTTCATCCGCTTGAGCAGGCCGCGGCTCTCGAACTCCACCGTGTCCTGCACCAGTTGGCCGGCGCCGCGCACCGCCTTGGTGGCGCGCTCGACGACCGCGCCGGCCGCCTGCTTCCGCTTCGCCTCGAGGGGCTTGCCGCGCTCGACCAGCCGGTCGAACATTTCGATCCCCCCCTCGCGGACCTCCGCCACCGCGCCGACGCCGGCCAGGAGGAAGCTCTTCCCCGTGGCGACCAGGCGGCCGAGCGGCTTGCTGCTATCGAGGACCTTCTCGGCCTCAAGTTTCGTCGGGCTCATTTGATGATCTCTCCTTCGGTTTCGATCCGCGCCGCGGGCTTGCGCTCCGCCGGGCGGCCGTTCTGCGGCTCGGCGACGCCGCTCTGGGTTCCCGCCGTGTGATCGGTGCGCTCGAGCTCGGCGAGGGACACCTCGAGCTCCTCAAGGCGGTTCCGCAGGCTCGACATCTCCTCGCGGGCCTTGCGCACCGGGCCGAGGCGATCGATCAACCGATCGACGCCGTGCTGCACCTGCTCCATCCCCGAGCTCACCGCGCGCTCGCCGATCCGCACCAAGTCGTGCAGCAGCTCGCTGGGCAGGAACGACGTCCCCTTGCGCCCCTCGTCCAGGATGATCTGCGTCAGCGTCTGGGAGGTGACGTCGTTGCTCGTGCCGTTGTCCACCACCCGCACCTCCTGCCCCTGCCGGACCCAGGTCGCGATCTCGTCCAGCGAGACGTACCGGCTCTCCTCGGTGTCGTACAGCTTGCGGCTTTCGTAGCGCTTGATGAGCCGGATCATGGTGCTCCTCCTTCCAGTCGGTCGCGGTACTCCCGGGGAACCGCGCCAAAGTGAACTTTACCGCACTGCGGCAAAAGGTGTCAAGGGATTTGTGACGCGCTGCGGCAAAAATTATTCGGCGACACGGACCGCGAGGTTTTTCCGACAGGCGATGTCTGATTTTTGATACCCTCGCGGCCTATTTTTTGGCTCTGTCCGCTCCCCGGACGCCGAGCTTCCGGGAGCGCGGCCGGTGGCATAGCCGTTGCTGAGACGTTGACGGGAGAGGCCTATCATGATCAACCCACATCTCGCGGCGCGCCGCGGCGCGGCTCTGCTGCTGCTCTCCTTGTCCCTCGTCGGGCACAGCCGGATGGCGCGCGCGGCCACCGCTCCCCCGCCGGCGGCGGCCTTCGAGCTCCCCACGCGGGACGGCACGGTCAAGCTCGCGGCGCTGCGCGACAAGGTCGTCCTGGTCGACTTCTGGGCCTCCTGGTGCGGCCCCTGTCGGCAGTCGTTCCCCTGGCTGGCCACGATGTCCGAACGCTACGGGAAGGCCGGCCTGGTGGTCGTCGCGATCGATCTGGACAAGGACCGGGAGGCGGCGCAGGCGTTCCTGCGCGAGTTCTCGCCCCCCTTCACCGTCGCCTTCGACCCCGCGGGGACGTCGGCCGAGGCGTTCGCCGTCAAGACCATGCCGTCGAGCTTCCTGGTCAGCCGCGCGGGACGTGTGGTCTACTCCCACTCCGGATTCAACAGCCGGGATACCGGCACTCTCGAGACACAGATCCAAGAGGAGCTCTCCAAATGAGCAGGCCTGTGAAGTTCTTGCGCCTCGCCCTCGTCCTCGCGCTGCCGGTCGTCGCCGGCGGCTGCGCCACCGTGCGCCCCTGGGACCGCGACCTGCTCGCCGAAAAGCGGATGAGCTTCATCCCCTCGCCCATGCTGCACGGCATCGACGAGCACATCTACTTCAGCAAGGAAGCCTCGATGGGCGGCCAGGACGTCAGCGGCGGAGGCTGCGGGTGCAACTAGATACCGCGCCAGACACGGCGGAAGCGGCCGAGCCGGCGCAGCCGGCGAGCTCGCCATTGGCGCTGCGGGAACGGCTGAGCACCGCCGCCCTCGCCCTCCTCCTGGTGCCGGCGGCGGCGGGAGCGGAGACCGCCGCTAACCAGGTGGATTTCACCACGCTGTTCTACGGCGAGCAGAACCGGACGCAGGTGTTCGAGCCGATCGTCCGCGCCACGCGCCTGTTCGGCGACGGCCAGTCGCTCTCCGCCCAGCTCGGGCTCGACGTCATCACCGGCTCCTCGCCGAGCGGCGCGCTGCCGTCCGGCTCGGTGCAGACGATGACCACGCCGTCAGGCCGGCTCATCACAGTGCCCGCGGGCCAGATCCCGCTGACCAAGTTCGAGGACCACCGGGCGGGGCTGGACATCGACTGGCGCAAGCCCTGGGGGAGCGCCTTCACCACCACCCTCGGCGGCCACGCCTCGCGCGAGAAGGACTACCAGTCGCTCGGCGTCAACGCCAAGGTCTCCGTGGACCTCGACCAGCACCTATTCACCGTCACCGCCGGAGGCGCCTTCAACGACGACAGCGTCTTCCCCGTCGGCGGCACGCCGGCCGGGCTCTCCGACGGCAGCGAGGTCACCAAGGGGTCGAATTCCAAGCGGGTGAAGAGCGCGCTGTTCGGCATCTCGCACGTCCTCACCCGCCGCTGGATCGTGTCGGTGGACGGCACGCGCACCTACGAGAACGGCTACCTCACCGAGCCCTACAAGGTGATCAGCGTGGTCAGCCCGTTCAACGGCCTGCCGGTCTT
Source organism: Thermoanaerobaculia bacterium (assembly GCA_036403495.1). Classification (GTDB taxonomy): domain Bacteria; phylum Acidobacteriota; class Thermoanaerobaculia; order Multivoradales; family UBA5704; genus DATARR01. Next base: position 4,631 of record DASWQX010000018.1, on the reverse strand, counting down.
CACGCTGACCGACAACCGGCCGTCGAGCCGCGCCCGCTCCTCGGCGCTGCTGAGCTCCGTCTACCACCTCGCGAACGACATCCTCTACACCTCCTACCGCTATTACACGGACACCTGGGATATCCGGTCGAACACCTTCGACCTCAAGTACCGCCACGACCTGAACGAGGGGTGGTACTTCGAGCCGCACGTCCGGTACTACCGGCAGACCGCGGCGAGCTTCTACACCATCGGCCTCTCCACCATCCTGCGTCCGCCGGAGTACGCCACGGCCGACTACCGGCTCGGCCGCCTGACCACGCTGACGCTGGGGGCGAACCTCGGCTTCCGCCTCGGCGACAGCCCGTCGCAGTGGACCCTCCGCGCCGAGTACATCCGGCAGAAAGGGGACACCGCGGGCGGCGATCAGAACGGCGTGCGGAGCCATTTCGACCTGACGCCGACGATCAACACCTTCACCGCCGTCCTCGGATACTCGTTCAACTTCTAGGAGCGGGCGATTGGGGACGTCGCTCGTCCGCGTCGAGGACTACTTTGCCGGCCGTTTCGAGGCGATGGCCGGCCCCTGCGTGGTGCTCATCGACAGCGACGACCGCGCCGAGGCGGCGGCGCTGGTCGAGATCGCCGCGGGGGAAGCGCTCCGCGTCGAGCGCAAGCTCAGCCGCTACCGGACGGACAACCTGATCCACGCGATCAATCACGCGGCGGGGCGGCCGGTAGAGGTCGACGCGGAGACGTCCAACCTGCTCGACTACGCGGCCACCTGCTGGGAGATCTCCGGCGGGCTCTTCGACATCACCTCCGGCGTCCTGCGACGGGTCTGGACCTTCGACGGCGGCAGCCGCGTGCCGTCGCAAAAAGCCATTGAGGAGTGCCTCGAGCGCGTCGGCTGGGAGCGGGTCACCTGGCGGGACCGCACGCTCACGATGCCCGCGGGGATGGAGATCGACCTCGGCGGCCTCGGCAAGGAGTACGCGGTGGACCGCACCGCCGCGCTGATCGCCGCGAGCACCGCCACCCCCTTCCTGATCAACTTCGGCGGCGACGTCTACGCCGCCGGCCCGCGCCGCGGCGGCCGCACCTGGGCCGTGGGCATCGACGACCCGGAGCGCACGGGCGAGGCGGCCCTCTACCGCCTCGACGTGGCGCGGGCGGGGCTGGCGACCAGCGGCGACGCGCGGCGGTTTGTGACCTGGGGAGGCCGGCGCCTCGGCCACATCCTGGATCCCAGGACCGGCTGGCCCGTCGTCGGCGCCCCCCGCTCGGTGACCGTGGTCGCCCCCACCTGTCTGGAGGCCGGCACGATCGCGACGCTCGCCTGCCTCCAAGGCCCCGGGGCCAAGGCTTTCCTGGAGGAGCAGAAGGTCCAGTTCTGGGTCTTCTAAAGGGCCCCCGAGAGGGAGAGGGGTCTCCCAACCAGGACGAGGGGTCGTCCTATTAGGGAGAGGGGTCCGTCTATATAGACGGGGGTAGTCCAACCAAGACGAGGGGTCGTCCTATTAGGGAGAGGGTCCGTCTATATAGACGAGGGGTCGCCCAACCAGGACGAGGGGTCGTCCTATTAGGGGAGGGGTTCCCCAAGGAGGGCCAGGGTCCCGGCTTCGATCTCCCGCATGCGGGCCGGGCCGGCCCTTGGGCGGTCCCTGGAAATCACCGCCACCGCTGATATTTCCTCTCGTTCCCCTCGGAGGGTGAAGGTCGCCTCGCTTCCTCCCATCGAAAATCCCTCACCCCTGCTGCTCCGTAGGCCGCACCAGGATCTCGTTGATCGCCATCCGGCGGGGACGGGTCACGATGTAGGTGATGGCTTCAGCGATGTCCGTGGACTCGAGCTTCTCGATACCTCCGAAGCGCTGCATCGCCTGCGCGGCGATTTCTGGCCGCAGATGGGAGACCAGCTCGGTGTCCACCGCTCCAGGCTCGACGAGCGAGACGCGGACGTGCCGGCCGGTGACCTCCTGCCGCAGCGATTCGCTGAAGGCGCCGACCCCGTGCTTGGTGAGGTTGTAGACCCCTGAGCCCTCGCGGGCGACCCGCCCGGCCACGGAGCTGATGTTGACCAGGTCCGCCACCTGCCGCGGCGGACCCTGCGCCGCCCTGAGCAGGTGAGGGAGCGCGGCGTGCGCGGTGTAGAGCAGCCCGAGCACGTTCAGGTGCACCATCCGCTCCCACTCCTCGATCGGCGCGTTCACGATGGGGCCGAGGAGCATGACGCCGGCATTGTTGATCACGGTGTCGAGCCGCCCCCATTCCTTGACGGTGCGCTCCACGGCGGCCACCGCCTGCTCCCGCTCCGTGACGTCCGCTTCGAGGGCGAGGGCGCGCCCGCCGTTCGAGGTGATCTCCGCGGCGAGCCGCTCCAGCCGGTCCTTGCGCCGCGCCACGAGGGCGACCGCGGCGCCGAGCTCGGCGAGCGACCGCGCCGTGGCTTCGCCGATGCCGCTGCTGGCGCCGGTGACGAGCGCTACCGTTCCCTCAAGTAATTCCGCCATGATGGTTCTCCTCTCCATGGGCCTTCGGACCCTTCGCTCCACCATAGCAAGAACCTGGCCGGACGCGGCCCGCAGGAGCGATCACCCCAGCGTCCGGCCCATGATCGACCGCGCCTCCTCCATCATGTCCGCGACGATCCGGGCGGCGGGCTTGATATCGCGGATGTGCTGGACGCTCTCGCCGGCCGGCAGCCCCATGGCGTCGAAGTTTCCCGTGGTGTCCGGCGTCGGCGGCAGGGCGCTAAAGGTGGGCATGGGCACGCCCGGGGTCGCGAAGGAGGTTCCCGGGAACAACAGCGTGGTGCCGATCGGAGCGCCGGTCGGGGGCAGGGCGCAGATCTCGTTCTCGCGGGCGAGGTTGGCGTCCACGGCCGGATTGCGCAGCACGCGGTAGGGCTGGCAGGGGACCTCGGGCCCGAAGAGGGTGGTGATCACCGTGTCCTGGCGCCGGGCCTGCGTGAGGCGGCGCTTCCATTCGGGATGGGCGTAGGCCTCGGTGGAGGCGACCAGCCGCGTCCCCACCCAGACGCCGTCGGCTCCGTGGGCCAGCGCGCTCACCACGTCGGCGCCGGTGGCGATGCCGCCGGCGGCCAGCAGCAGCACGTCGTCCCCCACCTCGTGCCGGACCTCCCGGAGCAGGTCGTGGAGAGGCGTCGTGCTCCGGTTGTGGCCGCCCGCTTCCTTGCCCTGGACCACCAGCCCGTCGGCGCCGGCGGCGAGCGCGGCCCGCGCCTGTTCGACCGAGGGGACCTGGATCCAGAGGGGAATGCCCGCCGATTTGAGGGACGTCACCCAGGCGGCGGTGGGGATGCCGAAGTGGAAGACGACGAGATCGACCCTGTTCGCGACCGCGATCTGGATGTGAGCGTCGACCGTGATCTGCCCCAGCGTCGGGGAGGTGGCGAGGACGAAGTCCACTCCGAAAGGGCGCCGGGTGAGGGCGCGGATCTGCGTCAGGCGCTCGGCGAACACGGGCGGCGGCTCCGGCGCCACCCCGAGCACCCCGAGGCCGCCGGCCTCCGAGACGGCCGCCACCAACTTCGGCAGCCCCACGAATCCCATGCCGGCGCCCACGAACGGATGCCGCAGGCCAAACCTCTTCGTCAGACGCGTCCGCAGGTCCGTCGGTTCGGGCCGGCCCTCCTCGCGAGCCACGATCGGCCCCGCGCCCAGGGCCAGCGCGGCCCCTCCAACTCCCGCGGCCTGCAGCAGGCGGCGGCGGGTCACCGCTCCCCCGCTCTTCGCTTTCTTTCCGATGTCCATCCAAGACTCTCCTTTCCAGTCGGTGCCCCGAGGGGCTGGTCCTCTGGACAAGAACGGTCCGGCACCGGAAAACCCCTCACCCCCTTCCGCAACGCGTCGACCGACGTGTCGGCCGACGCATCGGCTCGCGGTGCGCCACCGCTCGCGCCCTGGTAAATAGAAATATTTTATCGATGGCATGCTCCCTGCACTGAACGGATTTTGCTCGGGCAAAAACAACTCAACGATCACTTTTGAAAAAGAGAGGTACTTATGTCTGTCATGGCGGTCGAGCAGAAGAACGCTTTGAGCTCCGGTGAAGAGGCGATGAAGACCCTGACCGAGAAGTGGTACAACACCATGGTGGCGGGACTGAACCTGTCCCCGCAGACCTTCCAGATCTATCAGAGCAACACGGTGCTCGGCAACCTGTCCTCGGACCTGTGGGCGATCTACGATTCGGTGCCGCCGTTCTCGGTCACCAACCAGAACCAGCCGTCGCAGATCAGCCGGTTTTCGGACAATTACAGCGGAGTGATCAATACGCTGCTCCCCTCCGGCGGGCTGGAGTGGAAGAAGACGATGGGCGACAGCTATCCCGACTGGGTGACCTACCTGGCGACGAAGCCGACGCTTCCCGCCGGCGGCATGCTGGGGCTGTTCACGGCCTGGGCGCAGATGAACATTCCCGATCCCGGCAAGGCGCAGAAGGCGATCACGCAGTACAGCCAGATCCTCAACGGCGTGGTGCCGGTGGCGCAGGGGCGGTTCATCGGCGCGAACGGCGTCTATGCCTTCAACAAGAGCATCGACGACCTCCGCTCCGCGGTCAAGCAGGCGCCGTCCGGCAGCTACACGTTCAACAGCAAGACGGCCAGCAGCGATATCAAGCACACC
>DASWQX010000017.1:0-6894 GCA_036403495.1 Thermoanaerobaculia bacterium | reverse complement strand
CGGGTCCGGGCGCCGTGGCGCGACCGGGAGGAGGTCGTGTAGGAGGCCGCGACGGCGCGCGGGGCCTTCGCGGCGGCGGTCTGGAAGGCGGCGTGCTGCACGGTCGGCGCCGAGGAGGCGGCGTAGGAGTAGACGAAGGTGCCACCCTTGATGGCGTCGATCACCGGCTGCGCGTCCTGCAGCGGGATCGCGGGGCAACCCCAGCTCCGGCCGATCATGCCGAACTGCCGGGAGTGGTCGTTGCTGACGTACCAAGCGCCGTGGATCACGATCTTGCGCATCTCGGCGAGGTCGTTGACGCCGGCGTCGAGCCCCTTGAGCTTGAGGGAGTAGCCGTTGCCCCCTTCGTAGGTGTCGCCGGTCAGGAAGAGGCCGAGGCTGGTGGCCCGGCTCTCGTTGACGTTCGAGAAGTGGGTCGCGAACTTGTCGCCGCTGCCGGCGCCGTGCGCCACGAGCTCGTGGAACAGCACCTTGCCCTTGGCGAGGTCGAGCACCCAGAGGCGCGGCTCGGTCGAGGGGAGCGAGTAGTCGATCACCGTCAGGCGGTCGCTGCGGCCGGAGATGCCGCGGGCGCGGGCGTCGGCCACCGCGTCGAGCGCCGTCGCGAGCACCTTCGGGGACAGCCCCTCCGCGCGCTGCGCGAACACCGCAGGCACGATCGCTGCATTCCCTTCGGCCTCAGGCGCCGTGGGCGCGGCGAAGGCGCTGGTGTCGGTAAGACCGGCGGCGAGGAGGAGGGCGATCGGGAGAATGGAGGAGCGGCGAAGCCTCTTGACGAGGGGGCGGCCGGCGGGGGTCGAAGCAACGTCAGGTGTAGAAAATCCCAGCATCTCGCGATGTACCTCCCAAGCTGTCGTTCCTGGCTGGCGTCCTGCTACACAAGACGCTCTGGAGTCGTCGGTTCGTTCTGCGTCACAGTATAAAACCTTTCACCCTCCAGGAGAATTCCGCCGCCCTACTTTCGCCTTTTTGTCGGTTTCGATCCGCCTTGGGCCGGCTTTGTTGTAGGATATGCCACGTCCTATGGCTACTCTCTACGCCGATCCGCGGTCCGCCCTGCGCGCTCTGAAGGGGAGGAGCCTGGCATCGCTCGGCAAGCAGGCGGCGCTGGCGGTCACCTGGCCCCTCTGGCGCCAGTATTTCCGCGCTTTCCCCCGCAGCTTCGCGCACGGTCCGCGGATCTACCCGTACTTCCTGCACCCTTACAACTTCACCTGGAGCAACGAGCGGGCGGTCGAGATCCCCATCGTCTGGGAGGCCGTGCGCCAGTGCGAAGGCGGCCGCGTGCTGGAGCTGGGGAACGTGCTCTCCCACTACTTCCCGGTCCGCCACGAGCTGGTGGACAAGTACGAGACGGGGACGCGGGTCCGCAACCTCGACGTGCTGGAGGTGGGGGGCGGGGAGAGGTACGACCTGATCGTCAGCATCTCCACCCTGGAGCACGTCGGCTGGGACGAGCAGCCGCGTGATCCCGGCAAGATCGTCCGGGCGGTCGAGCACCTCACCCGCCAGCTCGCCCCCGGCGGCCGGCTGGTGGTGACCATGCCCCTGGGCTACAACCCCCCCCTCGACCGGCAACTGGCGGAGGGGGCGGTGCCGTTCACGCGCACCTCCTACTTCCGCCGCACCGGCCCCACCACCTGGCGCGAGGGGACCTGGGCGGACGTCGCGGGCTGCCGCTACGGCGAGCCCTGGCCGGCGGCCAACGGGCTGGTGGTCGGCGAAGTCCAGGTCTGAGAGGCCCCGGCCGGGCCCGGAGTGTCGACCGCCGGCTCCGCGCTGTCCGCCCTGGCGTGGGACGGTTGCGCCCTGGCGAAGGGCGGTTCCCCCCTGGCGAAGGGCGGTTCCCCCCTCGCGTGGGGCCGACCGCCCTCCGCCAGGGGCCGACCACCCTCCGCCAGGGGGCTCTCCGCCCACGCCAGGGCGCTCTCCTCCCACGCGAAGGGCCGGCCGCCCCAGGCCAGAGGGCAACCGACCCACGCGAAGGCGCAATGCGCCTTCGCGAGGGCGCAACCGACGCTCCCGTCTGCAGAGATCGAAAAGGCGGTCAGGCGGCGGGCTGCGGCGCCCGGCCGCCGGCGTGCTCGCCGGGCTCGGTGCCGTGCTCGCGCAGGTAGAGCTTGACGACCTCCTGGGACTTGCCGTCGGCCTTCATCTGGCCGTCGTCGAGCCAGATGCAGCGCGTGCAGTTCTTCACGATGGCCCCGGTGGCGTGCGAGACCATGAGCACGGTCGCGCCGGCCTCGTGGAAGCTGCGGAGGCGCTCCTCGCAGCGGTCGGTGAAGGTGGCATCGCCCACCGAGAGCACCTCGTCGAGGATCAGGATGTCCGGCACCCAGGCGGTGGCGATCGAGAAGCCGAGGCGGGCCTGCATGCCGGACGAGTAGTTGCGCAAAGGCGAGCGGATGAAGTCGCCGAGGCCGCTGAACTCGACGATCCCGTCCATCTTGCCGATGATCTCGCGCCGGCTGTGGCCGAGCAGGAGGGCGTTGAGGTAGACGTTCTCGAGGCCGGTCAGCTCGTAGTCGAAGCCGCTGCCGAGCTCCAGGATCGGCGCGATCCGGCCGTTGATGACGGCGCTGCCGCGGCTCGGCTTGAGCACCCGGGAGATCACCTTGAGGAGCGTGCTCTTGCCGGCGCCGTTGCGGCCGATGATCCCCAGCGTCTCGCCGCGCCGCAGGGTGATGTCGATGTCGCGCAGAGCCCAGAGCTGCTCGTAGGCGAGCGAGCCGCGCAGGAAGTTGATCGCGTACTCCTTGAACGACGGCAGCCGCTGCTTGGCCAGCCGGTAGCAGAGGGAGACTCCGGTGAGCTGGATGCTGAGATCGTCGTTCATGGAAGCGTCGGATCAGATGTAGAACGGGATGCGGTCGCTGCTGCGGCGGAAGGCCAGGGCGCCGAGGACGAAGGCGACCACCGAGATCAGAAAGCAGACGCTGAGGTGGCTGAGCGGCGGGATCTTGCCGTAGTAGATCGGATCGCGGAACACCTCGAGGATCGAGCGCAACGGGTTGAAGCGGACCACCCAGCGCCAGCGCTCGGGCACGATCTCCTTGGGATAGAAGATCGGCGTCAAGTACATGAGGACCGAGAGGATGACGGTAATCATCTCCACGATGTCGGTGAAGAAGACCGACAGCGGCGACAGCAGCAGCCCGGCGCCGAGGGTGAACAGCGCGGCCAGGAAGATCGAGACCGGCAGGAAGAACAGCGCCGGCGTCAACGGTTGGCGGGTGATCAGCAGGATGATCAGCAGCGGCACCAGGGCGAAGATCAGGTTGAGCACGCCCGACACCACGGTGGCCACCGGGTAGACCTCCATCGGCACCGGCACCTTCTTGAGTAGCTGGGCGTTGCTGCGCAGGCTGTTCATCGACGCCACGATGCTCTGGCTGAAGAAGTTCCAGTACAGGATCCCCGCCATCGCGTAGACCGGATAATTGTTGAGGTTGAAGCGGAAGAGGGTGCTGAACACCGCCTGCAGCACCAGCATCATCAGCAGCGGCTGGAGCATCGTCCAGGTGAAGCCGAGGGCCGAGCGCCGGTAGCGCACTTTCAGCTCGCGGGCCACGAGGGCCATGACGAGGTCGCGATAGCGGATGATTTCGAGCATAGGAGGCGGCCGCGAGGCCGAAGGGGCTTTCTACACGGTATGGGGGAGGATGGCAAGCGCCCGCCGCACCCGGTCGCCCGCGCGCAGAGCCCTTTCCGCCCGCGCGGCCCAGGCCGGACCGCGATGTTTGCGCGCCCACCGCAGCAGGTCGCCGAGCAGCAGCTCCGGATGCTGGCGCCCGCGGGCGCCGGCCTCGCGGCCGATGGTGGCGCCGTGATGGTGGAGCACCGGGAAGTCCGGCCGGATCTCGACCGCGAAGCCGGCGCGGCGGGCGCGCAGGCAGAAGTCGAGGTCCTGGGCATAGAAGTCGAACCCCTCGTCGAGCGGCCCCACCGCCTCCCAGACCGGCCGCCGGAAGGCCATGGCGGCGCCGGTCACCCAGTCCACGGCCCGCGGCCGGTCGGCGGTGAGCGGTTTGGCCCGGCGGTAGAAGGGGAGCTTGGCGAGCAGCGCGGGGAGCCCGCTGGACAGCGCGAAGAACCAGGCGAGGGTCGGCTCCCGGCCGCCGCTCCACTGCGGCGAGCCGTCCGGATAGTGGAGGAGAGCGCCGGCGATCCCCAGCTCCGGCTCGCGGGCGAAGGCCGCCACCAGTCGCGCCAGCCCTCCGGCGGCCACCTCGGTGTCGCTGTTGAGCAGCAGCAGGATCTCGCCGGTGGCCGCCGCCAGCCCCCGGTTGGCCGAGCGGGTGAAGCGCGCGGGCTCGCCGTTGCGCAGCACCGTCACGCCCGGGTGCCGCGCCGCCACCGCCGCCGCCGTGCCGTCCGCGCTGGCGTCGTCGATCAGGATCACCTCCATGCCGGCCGCCGGGGCGGCGGCCAGCGAGTCGAGGCAGCGGAGGGTGAGCTCGCGCGTGTCGTGGGTGGGGATGACGATCGAGAGGGGGGGCGGGGGCATGGGGGAAGGTGATTGTAACCGGGCTGATTGGAGGCGGTTAGCCCCGAAGGGGCGACGGCATGTAGCCTGGGGCGTCAGCCCCAGGTCAGCGCGCCGAGAGATCCCAGAGCCCCGAAGGGGCGACGGCAAACCCTCGTTTCGAGACGCGCTGCCGTCGCCCCTTCGGGGCTCTGGGAGGTGGAGGTGGCCGCCTTCCTGGGGCTCACGCCTCAGGCTACATGCCTCGGCTCCTTCGGAGCCACCCATCTCCCCAGTCCGTGGGCGTCCGTGAAAGTCCGTGCCCGTCCCTGTCCCACCCCCTCCCCCCCGCCGCACCTACTGGTCATGAGAACCATCACCTATGAAGAGATTCGCAGCCTGGTCCGCCTGGAGGACGTCATCGAGCCGGTGGCGGCGGCGTTCAAGAGCTATTCGCGGGGGCAGGCGAACATCCCGCCGGTCCAGCACCTGGAGATGCCGCAGCGCAAGCGGGGGGCGCTGCACATCAAGACCGGGCACCTCGAGCCGTTCGACTTCTGCCTGGTGAAGGTCGCCTCGACCTTCCCGGAGAACACCCGGCGGGTGCCGCCGAGCCCGTCGATCAACGGCGTGATCATGATCTTCAGCGCCCTCGACGGCGAGCCGCTGGCGGTGCTGGAGGACCGCGCCTGGATCACCCAGCTCCGCACCGCCGCCGCCGGCGCCGTGGCCGCCCGCGCGCTCGCCCGCTCCGGCGCCGCGACGCTCGGCGTCTTCGGCTCCGGCACCCAGGCGCGCCTGCAGACGGAGGCCATCCTCCATGTCGCCCCCGGAATCCGCCGGGTGCTCTTCTGGGGGCGCACCCCCGAGCACGCGCGGAATCTCGCCGCCGGACTGCAAGCCGCCCGTCCGGACCTCGCCGTGGAAGCGATGAGCCACCCCGAGGAGGTGGCGCGGGCGGCGGACATCCTGGTCACCACCACCTACGCCGGCGAGCCGATCGTGCGCGGCGAGTGGCTCCAGGAGGGGGTGCTCGCCATCGCCATGGGCGCCGACTCGATCCACAAGCGCGAGCTCGACCCCGAGGCCATCCTCCAGGCCGACAAGGTCTACGTCGACAGCCGCTCGCAGAACGAGATCCTGGCCGAGGTCGGCCACGGCATCCGCACCGGCCTGTGGGACGCCTCGCGCATCGACGCCGAGCTCGGCGAGGTGCTGCTCGCCGCCGACGAGGGGCACCCCGGGCGCGGCACGGACCGCGAGCGCATCGTCTGCAAGCTCACCGGTGTGGCGGTGCAGGAGATCTTCGTCTGCGATTACGTGCTGAAGGCGTTCGGCGTGGCGGTGGGGGAGCCGGCGCTGGCGGGGATGGCGGCCGGCGTCGCTTCGTAGGGGCGACCCGCGGTCGCCCTCTACGGCTCCAACCCCTGCGAGAGCTCCTGGATGCGGGGGGTGAGCCGCTGGATCTCCTCGAGGTGGGTGGCGGTGAGCTGCTGGAGGAGCCGGGCGCCGAGCGGGGTCAGGCGCAGGCGGACGACCCGGCGGTCGCCGCCGTCCTCCACGCGTTCCACGAACCCCGCCTTGCCCGCCCGGTCGACCAATCCCACGGCGCTGTGGTGGCGCAGCAGCAGGTAGCCGGCGACGTCGCCGATGGTGGGGCCGGCCTCGCCGTCGTGGCCGCGGATGGCGAGCAGGAGCTGGTGCTGGGCCGGCGTCAGCCCGGCCTTCTCGGCCTGCTCCTCGCTCCAGTGCAGGAAGCGGCGGAGGCTGATGCGGAAATGGAGGAGGCGCTGGTAGTCGGCGTCGTCGAGGTCGTCGAGGTCGCGGCTCACCGCAATAGTCTATCCCCTTCCCTGGCGGGCGCGCCGCCGCGCGACTGTGGTAGCCTATCGTGCTCGTTACGCCGCTCGAATGCCGGCCGCGGCTCCGTCGACATCCCCTGATCAGGTTGGGAGAGTTTTTTCATGAATCAACGTCTGACCCGCAAAGACATCAAGCGTGACGATTTCACCGCCGCCGTCGGCCGCAGCGTCGAGTACGCCGGGAGCCACGTCCGCTCCATCGCCTACGCCGTGGGGGGAGTCCTCCTGCTCGTCCTCCTGGTGGTCGGCATCCACCTCTACCGCGGCAGCCAGGAGCAGAAGGCGGGCGACGCCCTGACGGCGGCGCTGAAGGCCTACCAGGCCCCGGTGGCGGCCACCGACGCCAAGCCCACCGACCCCGACACGCCGAGCTTCCCGACCGACGCCGCCCGCCTGGCGCGCGCCAAGGAGCTGTTCGGCAAGGTCCATTCCAATTACGGCTCGACCGACGCCGCCGACCTGGCCGGCCTCTACCTGGCCCAGATCGCCGCCGAGGAGGGCAAGCTCGACGAGGCCCGCAAGCTGTGGCAGGGCTTCATCGACGACCATCCCAAGCACATGCTCGCC
>DASWQX010000016.1:0-5640 GCA_036403495.1 Thermoanaerobaculia bacterium | reverse complement strand
TCCCTTCGGCCGAAGTCCCGCACACCGACTAGACCGTCGTCTGCAACCTTTTCCAGGGGAGATCGATCCGTGAGCAAAAAGACCTGGTGGCTCGCCGTCCCGCTGCTGCTGCTCTGCCTCCGTTTCGCCGCCGCCCAGCCGCCGCAACCCTCGCGCCAGGCGCCGCCGCCGGACGAGGTCGCCGAGGAGCCGGATGGCGACGCGACCGCCGCGGCCGCTCCGAAGGCGGCGATGCCGATGGACAAGACCGCCATGCCGAAGGCCGAGGACCGGCTGGTCACCACCCAGCACCACGCCGTGGTCGGCGGCCAGGACCTCCGCTACACGGTGACCGCCGGCACCCTGATCCTGCGCGACGAGGACGGCAAGCCGAAGGCGTCGATCTTCTTCACCTCCTATACCCGCGACGGCGTCAAGGACGTCGGGCACCGGCCGATCACCTATACCTTCAACGGCGGCCCTGGATCGGCCTCCGTCTGGCTCCATCTGGGCGCCTTCGGCCCCCGCCGCGTGGCCCTGGAGGAGGAGGGGTGGGCGCCGCCTCCCCCCTACCACCTGGAGGACAACAACGAGTCGCTGCTCGACCTCACCGACCTGGTGTTCATCGATCCGGTGACCACCGGCTACAGCCGCGCCATCCCGGGCAAGGACGCCAAGAAGTACTACGGCCTCGAGGAGGACGCCGAGACGGTCGCCGAGTTCATCCGCCTCTACACGACGCGCTTCAACCGCTGGACGAGCCCGAAGTTCCTGGCCGGGGAGAGCTACGGCACCACCCGCGCCTCCAAGCTCTCCAACGTGCTCCAGCGACGGCACGGGATCTACCTCAACGGCATCGTCCTGCTCTCCTCGATCCTCAACTTCCAGACCGCCCGCTTCGCGGTAGGCAACGACCTTCCCTATCCGCTCTTCCTGCCGACCTACACGGCGACCGCGTGGTACCACAAGAAGCTGCCGGCGGACCTCCAGTCGGGCACCCTGCAGAAGGCGGTCGAGGAGTCCAAGCGCTTCGCGGCGGGGGAGTACACGCTCGCCCTGATGCAGGGGAACACCCTCACCCCCGGGCAGTGGAACGACACCGCCGCCAAGGTCGCCCGCTACACCGGCCTGTCGCCGGAGTACATCAAGGAGGTCAACCTGCGGCCGGAGATCCAGGCCTTCGACAAGGAGCTGCTGCGCGACCAGCGGCTGACCGTCGGCCGCCTCGACAGCCGCTTCAAGGGGCGCGACCGGAGCGCCGGCGGCGAGCGCCCCGAGTTCGATCCCAGCAACGCGGCCATCACCGGCCCGTTCACCGCCGTGCTCAACGACTACGTGCGGAAGGATCTCGGCTTCAAGAGCGACCTCCCCTACGAGGTCCTCACCGACCGCGTGCGCCCCTGGCCCTACGGCCGCGACAACGAATACGCCAACGTGGCCGAGGACCTGCGCGTCGCGATGAGCCAGAACCCCGCCCTCAAGGTCTTCGTGGCCTGCGGCTACTACGACCTGGCGACGCCGCTCTTCGCCGCCGAGTACACCTTCCACCACATCGGCTTCGAGCCCGACTTCGCCCAGCGGATCGGCCTCCATTACTACGAGGCAGGCCACATGATGTACGTCCGCCGCGCCGACCGCGTCCAGCTCAAGAAGGACATCGCCGCCTTCTACGAAGGGGCCGCCGGCCCGCGGTAAATTTCGATAGCGGCCTGTTCGAGACCTTCATCGAGGTCGAGCTCGGACCCTCCGTACATTGCGGCAAAGGCAGCGATTTCAGCGTGGAGTCGCTGCTTTCTTCGCCGGGATCGGACCGGTCTGAAGCACTCCAGAGCAGAGGCGGCCATTTTCCTGAAAAGGTTACATAGCATGGCTAGTGGGGACCTTTCTGGGTATAGTATATCCAAAATGGACTCTTCCCCAGAATCCCGCCGCTTTCGCACCGCTTTGGACCTCTTCGAGGCTGGAGTGGAGATGATGCGACAGAATCTTCGCCGGCAGTTCCCCGAGGCCGACGAGAAAGAAATCGCTTCACGCTTGGCGCAGTGGCTCCAGGAGCGGCCGGGCGCGGAGTTCGGAGACTGCGACGGACGGCCGGTTCCCTGGCCTCGATCCTCCCACAAGAAGCTCGAAGACCTTGAACGTCAGCCCCCACGCGATTTCGCCTAACTCCCGCCGAGAAGGGGAGTGGCGTGAGCGACGTCAGCATCAACCACGATTACTATCTGGCGTTGGTCGATCCCAATTCAGAAGACTAGGCCGGACCGCACCCCCTCCCCCCGGCGTTGACATTCTCCCCGCCCCTGCTATGATTCGATGGAATTCGTACCGTTCCGGTACGGTTTCAGGAATCAGACGGCAAGCGAGACGCAGAAGGGCCGGCGCGACATGATCCGCATCACGAAGCAGACCGACTACGGGATCGTCCTCCTCACCCACTTGGCGGCCCACGCGGAACGGCAGTACGCCGCTCCGGAGCTGGCCGCCGAGGCGCGGCTGCCGCTGCCGATGGTCAGCAAGATCCTCAAGCTGCTGGCGCGCGACGGCCTGCTCGCCTCGCACCGCGGCGTCAAGGGGGGGTACAGCCTGGCCCGCGCGGCGGAGGAGATCTCGATGGCGGAGATCATCACCGCGCTCGAGGGGCCGATCGCCATCACCGAGTGCATCAGCGTCGAGAGCGACTGCTCGCACGAGGCGCTCTGCCCGGTGCGCGGCAACTGGCAGCGGATCAACCTGGCCGTGCGCACCGCCCTGGAAGGGATCTCGCTCGCCGACATGGCCATGCCGAAGATGCAGAAGCTGGTCACCCTCGGCCGCGGCGCGACGCCCGAGACCCAGCTCCAACAGGCTTGAAATCCCGCTCCCCCTGAGGGATCGGGTCAGACTTCCGAGACGGATAGAGGACAACTCATGCAGACCACCGAAACCAGCACCATCGAGCAGTTCGCGACGCAGGACTACAAGTTCGGCTTCGTCACCGACGTCGAGCAGGAGACCTTCCCGCCCGGGCTGAACGAGGAGATCATCGCCCGGCTGTCGGCCAAGAAGGAGGAGCCCGAGTGGATGCTCGAGTGGCGCCTCAAGGCCTATCGCCACTGGCTCAACCAGACCGAGCCGACCTGGGCCAACGTCCACTACACGCCGATCGACTACCAATCGATCTCCTACTATGCCGGACCGAAGGCGAAGGGCTCGGGGCCGAAGAGCCTCGACGAGGTCGATCCGGAGATCCTCAAGACCTACGAAAAGCTGGGCATCCCGCTGCACGAGCGGGCGATCCTCGCCGGCGTCGCGGTGGACGCGGTGTTCGACAGCGTCTCGGTGGCCACGACCTTCAAGAGCAAGCTCGCCGAGGTGGGGATCATCTTCTGCTCCTTCTCGGAGGCGATCCGTAACCACCCTGAGCTGGTGCAGGAGTACATGGGATCGGTGGTGCCGTACACGGACAACTACTTCGCCACCCTCAACGCGGCGGTGTTCTCGGACGGCTCGTTCGTCTATATCCCGAAGGGGGTGCGCTGCCCGATGGAGCTGTCGACCTATTTCCGGATCAACGCGAAGAACTCGGGGCAGTTCGAGCGCACGCTGATCATCGCCGACGAGGGGGCGCACGTCTCCTACCTGGAGGGTTGCACGGCGCCGATGCGCGACGAGAACCAGCTCCATGCCGCGGTGGTCGAGCTGGTGGCGCTCAAGGGCGCGACGATCAAGTACTCGACGGTCCAGAACTGGTACCCGGGCGACGAGAACGGCAAGGGGGGGATCTACAACTTCGTCACCAAGCGGGGCAAGTGCGAGGGGGCGAATTCGAAGATCTCCTGGACCCAGGTCGAGACCGGCTCGGCGATCACCTGGAAGTACCCGAGCGTGATCCTCAAGGGGGACCGCTCGGTCGGCGAGTTCTATTCGGTGGCGCTGACCAAGGGGTACCAGCAGGCCGACACCGGCACCAAGATGATCCACATCGGCAAGGACACCAAGAGCACCATCGTGTCGAAGGGGATCTCCGCCGGCCACGGCCAGAACACCTACCGCGGCTCGGTGCGCATCCTCAAAGGGGCCGACAACGCCCGCAACTTCTCGCAGTGCGACTCGATGCTGATCGGCGACCAGTGCGGGGCGCACACGTTCCCCTACATCGACGTGCAGAACCCGACCTCCCGCATGGAGCACGAGGCGACCACCTCGAAGATCGGCGAGGACCAGATCTTCTACTGCAACCAGCGCGGGATCGCCACGGAGGACGCGGTGTCGATGATCGTCAACGGCTTCTGCAAGGAGGTCTTCCGCGAGCTGCCGATGGAGTTCGCGGTCGAGGCCCAGAAGCTGCTGGCGGTGAACCTCGAGGGGAGCGTCGGGTAAATGAATGATAGGGAGACTTTGATGCTTGAGATCAGGAATCTCCACGCTTCCGTGGAGGGCAACGAGATCCTCAAAGGGATCGATCTGACGCTCCGCGCCGGCGAGGTGCACGCGATCATGGGGCCGAACGGCTCGGGGAAGAGCACGCTGGCGCGGGTGCTCGCCGGCCAGGAGGCCTACCAGGTCACCGCCGGCCAGGTGCTCTACGACGGCAAGGACCTCCTGGAGATGGACCCCGAGGACCGCGCCCGCGAAGGCGTGTTCATGGCGTTCCAGTATCCGGTCGAGATCCCGGGAGTGGGTAATACCTACTTCCTCAAGGCGGCGCTCAACGCCGTGCGCAAGCATCGCGGCCAGCCGGACATCGACGCCCTGGAGTTCCTCAAGCTGGCGCGCTCCAAGATGAAGCTGGTGCAGATGGACGAGGGACTGCTCAACCGGCCGGTCAACGAGGGGTTCTCGGGGGGCGAGAAGAAGCGCAACGAGATCTTCCACATGGCGGTGCTGGAGCCCAGGCTCTGCATCCTCGACGAGACCGATTCCGGGCTCGACATCGACGCCCTGCGCATCGTCGCCGACGGCGTCAACGCCCTGCGCTCGCCGGAGCGCTCGTTCCTGGTGATCACCCACTACCAGCGGCTGCTCAACTACATTGTGCCGGACCACGTCCACGTGCTGGTCGACGGCCGCATCGTACGCTCGGGCGGCAAGGAGCTGGCCCTGGAGCTGGAGGAGAAGGGGTACTCCTGGCTCGAGGTGGCGCCGGAGCCGGCCGCGCAGCCGGTGGGAGCCTGAGCGATGTCGTCGGAAACCATGTCCTTGACCGCGACGAGTGAAAACGCGATCGCCGGCGTCGGCGGCTATGTCTCCGAATTCGAGCGGTTGCAGGGCGAGCGGGCGGACGAGCCCGCTTGGTTGCGGGCGCTCCGCCGGACGGCGATCGGGCGCTTCGCGGAGATGGGCTTCCCCACCCTCCGCCAGGAGGAGTGGCGGCTGACCAACGTCGCCCCGATCGTCCAGGGGACCTTCCACTGGCCGCAGGGGGATCCCGACGCGGTGGCCCCGGGGCTGATCGCGCCCCACGTCTTCGATGCCGCCGCCCGGCTGGTGTTCGTCGACGGCCGCTTCGCCCCCCGGCTGTCGTCTACGGCTGAGCTGCCGGCGGGGACGATCGTCGCCAGCCTGGCCGAGGTTCTGGCGCGCTCCCCCGGGCTGGTGGAGCCCTGGCTCGCCCGCTCCGCGAAGTTCGACCGCCATCCGTTCGTGGCGCTCAACACGGCGTTTTTGAGCGACGGCGCCTTT
>DASWQX010000015.1:0-4472 GCA_036403495.1 Thermoanaerobaculia bacterium | reverse complement strand
TTCCGCGCGCGTCGGATGCTGCTGATCCACGAACGCCGCCGCGAAAATGCCGTTGCTCGATCTGAGAGTCTACCAGATCGAGGTAACGCAGCGGCCTTTCAGGAACAAGCCGAGACTCGCAGAGAGAAGAAAACTCCCGAGCAGGGATCGTAGGGCCCAACCAGGATACTGATGCAGACAGCGAAATATAGCTCTGCATAGACTGGATGACCTCCTCGGAAACTGGCAGCCTGCGGTCCGTCCGCCTGCGGGTGATCCGCAATCCGGCCCCGGGTGTGGGCTCATGCGGTTCTGGTCAAGCAAGTTCTGAGGATCGGTTTCGGGAGGCATTCAGGCGTCAAGCGCGGCGGACGGACTCCGCCAGCGCCGGAACCCCCGCCCGGCGGCCCATACGGTGTTGCGCTGACCAGTCGCCGCGTGAACGAGCCAGGGCGGGCCAGACTATTTTCCTCTCTCAATGGCATGATCGAAGACCGCGCCTAGCGAAGTCTCGACACAAACCGAAGCGGGAGCATTCTTCCAGCCTTTGATCGTCACCGTAGTGCTTCCGCCCGTGAGATGAGCGGTTCCGAAGGGCTGTCCCTGACATGCTCCATTGCGTTCTGTCCCCCGGAAGAGGTGCACAGAGTCAGAGGGCGTAACCCCGCCATTCGGTACTCCCACGGCAAGCTGGAGAGTGAAGCGCAGCTCGGCAGGAAACCAGCGGGGAATGAACCGGGTGGGTGCCTCCTGGAAGGCTCCGGTGTAGAGGAGAAGGTTCGGAGAGCCCGATCCCAGACTGTTGGCCGCGAGAATGCCTGGGGTGGCGTTAGCCAGAAGAAGCTTTTTCACGAGAGCAGGGTTGGCGTCCGGGAACTGCTCCCAAAGCTCGGCAATATGTCCCGCGACCTGGGGAGCAGCCAGAGAGGTTCCAGAGCCATAGCTAACTTGAGTTCCCGTGCCGCCGAATCCTGGAGCGTTTTCTGAAGGAGCGAAGAGATCGACGCATTTCCCGTAGTTGGAAAATGAAGCACGGGTATCCTCGGCGCCAGTACTGCCTGCCGTAACGGTGTAGGTCGAGCCGGCCGGGCCGTAGAGGCACGCATTGTCGCCATAATTCCCGGCGGCATCCACGAGGACGATGCCGGCAGCGTCAAGCTTTTTGAAGTAGCTGTCCAAGAGAGTGGCAGTTCCTTTGGAGCCGAAGCTCATGTTCACCACTGCCCGAGAGCCGGTGTGCCTTTTGGAGTCCGAGAGTATCCAGTCGAGCGCTTGAAGGAAGTAGGAGCCGGCGAAGGTGCTGTTGCACCCGTAAACCCGTACCGGTACGACCGTTACTCCCTTGGCCACGCCGTAGGTCTCGCCGCCGAGGATGTCGGCAACGAGGGTACCGTGCGTCACCACCTCCCCGCAGGAGGAGTTGGGACCCGCGCCGTCGCCCACGAAGTCGGCGCCGGGGTCGAGTCGATTCCCGAAGTCCGCGTTCTTGTAGATCGCCGAGTCGAGAACGTAGGCCCGAACATTTTTGCCGGTATATGTGTAGCGGTAGAACCCGTCGAGGGGCAGCATGCGCTGGTCGTCTCGGTCAAGGGGCCAGGGGGCGGATGGACCTTCTGCACTCTTCAGGGGTTCGGGCGGCAACTCGAAGGAGAACTCTGGGGTGACGCTGTAACCCTCACGACCAAGACTCTCTGCGATCCCCGGAGAAAGCTTCATCACCCAACCGGAGGGAAAGTTCGTAAGGCGGAGCTCCCGGACGATCTCACCATGGACGGCGGCGAAGCCCTTGAGCCCCTTTTCGTCCTCGTCGATGACAATATAGAGGCCGGGGACCGCCTTGGCCCCCCCTCCGAGCGTCAAGAGTTCTGCGCGGATCGGCAGCGCGCCAAGGAAAGCGATCGCTACTGCGAGGCGATGTAGCCGCATATGTGGAGACCTCCTCGCCCCCAGTGACCCGGGATAGCGGGCTTCGGGGATCTAACCCAGACATTCTTAGTTGGAGAGAGTATAGACGAAGGGGGGGTGGCCAGCCTCTCTCACTTTCGGCGACGAGCATGCGGCGGTGCTCGTCCTACCTCCCTCCCCTACGAAGCTCGTCGCTCGTAACGAGAGACGTCATCCGGAAATCCGGCGGGTCTCTTGGATCGCCCCGCGCCGCGGGACCAGGTGCCCGCCAACGTCCAGAGCCTCGGCGCGGCCTGCGGAGCGGCGTTGCCACGGCGATGGAGCGGCACCTGCCCCGGCGTTCAGCTCCTGGAGGGGCAGGGGCCCGCCTGGCAACAGGGCCTCCTTCAGGGCCTTCTCGAAGCCTGTCCTTCAACTCGCAGTATCTCCTTTCGTTGTGGCTGGCCATGTCTTCGTCGCTTTATACCCGAGGGGCGGCCGGCCGCAAGGCAACCCTTCGGGCGTGCTCCGCACGTCCTTGCGGCCGACCTCCTTTCCCCTCGGGTCCCGGCGTCTCGTCATGGACAGCCACAACGAAAGGAGACACCTGCCATGAAGGACGCCCGAGCTCTGAGCCCGCCCCATCACCCCTTCCCGGGTTACGACCGGATCCTCGAGAGGGTTCTCGACTTCTTCGACGAGTTTGAGGACCTGGGCGATATCAGCCCCGAGGAGCTTCGCCATGCATTGGATGGCCTGTCGGCCTTGAAGCTCCGGATCGCAGCCGCTATGTGGAGCGTCGGCGACTCGCGGCGCGCCTTCCTCCTTGGCCTTCCAGAGGAACCGGAGGCGCGGCAGGTCGCTCTCGAATTCTCTATGGGAGACGCACCCAGGAGCTTCATAGGCATCTTCACGGTCGACGGGATTCGCCACGAGGAGGAACACATGGCCTTCTGCCGCTCCCAGGCGATGGCGGAATTTTGCCGCCTCATCACCCGAAGGTTCGGGAGTCCCGAGGGTGTCATCATCCACGTGGACGAGAAGCCCATGCACGACGACTAGGCCTCATACGCCGGGAGACGCCCACCACCCGGGCGTCTTCCGGCCTTCGGACCGCTCTGGACGAGTTTCCCGCGGGAAACTCAAGGAGCCCGCCCTGGCGAGATTCGAAGGCCGTTGGCGGCGCGCTCGGCGGTCTCCGCCCCCACGGCTCTGTTGCGGCTCCTGGTCGTTCTCTCGCTCTTGGCGTCGCTTTCGACCGCGCCCGCTCGCCAGCGCCCTGAGCCAGAGTCTTAGCGAGGGGGAAGGGTGCCTCTGCGGACGCTCACGAAGCGTTGCCAGCGCGCTCGCCTTCCGCTAACAGCGCCCTCGACGGCCCTGACAGCGACGCGCCAGCGCCGTTGGAGGGCCGCTCACAGCGGCCTTGAGCGGCCCTCATGCCGCTGTAATCCCCGCGGTCTTTCCGGTGAGAGGGCAAGCGACAGATGATAGTGTTGTAGCGAGCGAAGGAGGGTATGGAGATGGCGGGAGTCTGCATCCTCATCGCCACGATCGCGCCCCTGGCGCAATCCCAATTTTTAGCGGCTCTAGGACCATGGCCGGGGGCTTGGGCTCCAGTCACGAGCGGTAGTTGGTCAGGTTGCTGGGAGATGTTCCTAGTTCTTGGTTTTTATGGTCTCTGTGTTGCCGCGATTATTGGGCCATTTCAGAAGATGTTGGAGCCGGGAGAACCAAGCGGCTGGTCGTGTTTGGGATGGCCAATGATTATTATAGGTATGCTTGCGGCGGCAGGCTGGGTGACGGAGATGAACCACGGACAAAGCTTCGAAGATTTTCTGTGGTTTGGAATTCCGCCTGCCGCCGCTGTCGGCCTGCTCTCCCTTGGCATCATGAAACTTATAGAACGCGCCGCTGTTCGCCGACGAAAAAAGCGTCTTGGTTAGCCGCGGGCGGAGAGTCTGCGAGTCGATGCGTGCCTCTCTTGCCTTTCCCTTCCCGCTCAAGACATATATACGCCTCGTCGTCGCGGCTGTGGGAGCTGTGGGACGCCGCCACGTTTGCTCCATCAGGTCCCGGAAGACCTGTGGGGCGGGGCGAGCGTTCCAAGGGGTGTGGGAAGGTCCGGGGAAGGGCCGGGCGGCGGCCCGGAGCTTTCCATACCCCGCCAGCTTCGTCCTTGCCACTCCGCTTCTTCTCCGCTACGGCGGCAACCGGCGACTGCGCGGCTTCATCCGTGGTATCACGGTGACCGTCGTCGGCGTCCTGGTCGGCACCACTTGGCTGGTCGCGAAGTCAGCGATCACCGACTGGGTGACGGTGGCGATCGCCGTATTGAGCCTTCTCGCCGTCTCCCTTTGGAAGAAATTGCCCGAGCCCCTGCTGGTTGCGCTGGGGGCGGCGGTAGGCCTCGCGGCTCATTGGATCGGACATCTGCGTTGACCCGATGCGACCCCTGGTTTCTTTCCTTTTGATCCTGTTGGGGCTCGTGGCCAAGCCCTGCGCCGCCGATGCCGACAGCACAGGCCGATTGGTAGTCACCGCCGGCCCGCTCACCGGCTCCATCGTGCTCGACGGCTTCCCTTGACGAACCGGCCTGGGTCGCTGCCGGG
>DASWQX010000014.1:0-6441 GCA_036403495.1 Thermoanaerobaculia bacterium | reverse complement strand
CCAGGAACAGAAGGAGCAGCGGCGGCGCGAACGCGAGGAGCGCGAGCGGGCCGAACGGGTCGCCGCGTCGCGCCGCAAGCGCCTCCAGTACGTCTTCGGCGGCCTGCTCTCGGTCCTCATCGTCGCCGGCGTGGCCGCGCTGGCGGCGGGATGGCTGCTGCCGGTCGGCGTCCAGGTCGCCTTCAATCTGCGCGTGCTCCACCGGCTCACCGGCTATGGGGCGACCCATGAGAGCACCGCCTTTTCGGCGGCCTATTTCCTGGAGCACTGGCAGCCGGCGCTGCACCAGCTCTGCACGCTCGGCCTGCCGATCCTCTTTCCCCTGGGGGTCCTGGGCCTGCTGCTCCTCACCTGGCGCGAGTGGCGGCTGGGGCTCGTGCTCTGGGCCTGGACGCTGCCGAACCTCCTGCTCTATATCGCCTACTACTGGGCGCCGGACGACATCGCCTACACCCGCTTCTATCTCACCATCTTCCCGCCGCTGCTGCTGGGGGTCGCTTGGCTGCTGACTCAGGCCCTGCCGGGGCCGGCGGTGCTGCGCCGCTGGGTGCAGCCCGTGCAGCCGGCGGCGGCGCTGCTGCTGGTCCTGGCGTGCGCGGCCTTCGGCCTGCGCGAGATCCGGCCGACGTTGAAGAGCATCCACGAGGACCAGCAGCAGGCCTGGAACGCGGGGGTGGCGGTGCGCGGCGTGGCTCCGGCGGGATCGGTCCTCTTCGGGCCCCAGCACGCTCTGCTCTACCTTCAGTATGCCGGCGACGATTACACGCTCTACAGCCGGGTCCTCTTCATCCCCAAGCGGATCGCCCGGCTGGGCCGGCGCGATCCCCGCGCGCCCAACGCCTTCCAGCCCGAGCGGGCGCGGGCCCTCTACGCGCTCCTGAACGGGCGCACGACCGTCGAGATGCTGCGGCTGCAGCGCGACCTGGCAGCCGAAGCGCTACGCCAGGGCCGGCGGGTCTTCCTGCTCGCGCCTGACCGGGATTCGGGCTGGACCGATTTCGCGGACGCGAAGCTCGACCGGCTCGACGGCCGGAGCGTCGAGCTCCGCCCCGTCGGCCGCTGGCAGGGGTGGGAGACGGACGCCGACGAGACCGGCGAGCGGCCGGAGATCGACTGGCTCATGCTCGAGGTGACGGTGCGGCCGGCGGCCCCCGCCGGCTGACGCCAGTGCGGTGACAGTGTTTTCGGAGCCGGCTCGCGGCGGAAGCTCAGCGGCACCCTTTTAGAAGAGACGTAAATCCCCACCCCAGGGGAGAAGCCGCTCGCTAGGAGAAGGAACCATGAGCCGTCTTCGTTCGCAGGTCAACCCGAGGATCGTCCTGGCCCTGTTCATGCTCGTCTTGAGCGCCTCGCTGATCTCCCTCGCCTCGACCCCCGTCGGCACGCCCTTGCGCACTGAGACGGGCACTCCCACGCAGCAGGCCGCCGTGCGGTCCAGCCGGGACGTCAGCGGTCTGCCGGTGCAGTCGGCCTGCTCGGTGATCCCCGAGAAGGAGCTGTTCGTCACCGACGTCACCGTCGTGGACGACTGCGTGCGGACGACCTGGGGCCCCTGCCTGGGCTCCCCGCCGCCGCCTCCCGCCACTCAGGGTGCCTGGACGTTCGGCACCCGGATGGCGTCGCTCGCCGGCACGACCAACGCCGCCGCGCTGTCGACCTTCACCCTCAACTGGCTCCATACCTGGTCCACCACCCAGACGATCAACAGCGATGTAGTGGCGGCGCGGACCAGCATCCAGACTCTGGTCATCAATCCATGGCTGACAGCGAGCGGCGGCACGACCCTCGACATGACCAAGGCGCCGTTCCGGCTGCTGGCGATCGTGGCCCGGCTCGACCTGCGGGAGAACGCGGGCTATTCCGGCGGCACCTCCGCCGGCGAGGGGCGCTTCATCTACAACGTGCTCGACGGCTCCGGCAACCCGACGTCGTTCATGGTGATCTTCGAGTACGGGCTCGACGCCGCCGACTGCGTCGCCGTTCAGAACTGGGCCGACGACTGGCACGGCCTGGGCGGCCACACGTTCGGCCCGGATTACAACGCCGCGCTGCAGACGGTGACCGACCGCTTCGCCACGATCGGCGCCTCGCCGGGCAAGCCGAACGGCAGCGCCATCAACCAGGTGCGCAGCGACGAGATCGCGCTCAGCTTCCCCTGGGAGCTGCGCGAGTTCAAGCTGGCCACCACCTCGACGACGACCGGCCCCCTGCCGCTCCTGTTGTCCACGGTCGCCCAGACTCCGGCCCGCAGCCAGCAGGCCACGACCGCGGTCTCGACTTACGTCAACGCCAACGCGGCGGCGATCAACGCCAACAACTACGTCGTGCCGCTGATCTGGAGCGGTTCACCCTTCCGCGGCGGCGCGGCGCCGAACCAGCAGGACCTGGGCTGGGACGGCCCGGCGCCGATCTGCACGACGATCACCGACCCCAACGCGCGGTTCAACTTTTCGCTCAACACCTGCAACGGCTGCCACGGCAAGGAGGCCCGCACGACTCTCTTCACGCAGATCAGCACGCGCGCGCCGGGGCACGCGTCGACCCTCGCACCTTTCCTGACGGGAGAAACGTTCAACGACATGTGCGGCATACCCCGCACCCTGAACGACCTCGACCGTCGCCGCGTCGATCTCTGCCAGCTCCTCGACAAGACCTGCCCGCAGATCGACGCCGAGCCGGTGGTCAGCTTCGTCCACTGAGCGGGGCTTCCTCGCCTCACCGTCCGGGGCGGCTCGACGGAGCCGCCCCTCGGATTCCTTCCACGATCTTCAAGCCGATCGGCGGGATCAGCGCGACGCCCGCGACCATCACCGCCGTGAAGTTGCGCGTGCCGAACAGCGCCTCGAACGCGTTGCCGTCAAAGGCGATGGAGGAGCCCAGGGCGTAGCCGGCCACCTCCAACGGGATGAACGCCGTGACGCACACGCAGTACTGCAACGGCAGCGACAGCCCGCGCACGAACAGCGCCAGCGGCACGACGAAGCCCAGGTAGCAGGTGCCGATCTGCCAGAGGTGCCGGAACTCCGCGATGCGGGCCCACCGGCCGAAGGAGTTCATCAGGATGCCGATGCCGAGGAACACGGCGCAGGTGATCGCGAGCTCCGAGGGCGCCACGCGAAAACGGCGGAAGAAGGCTGCGATCATGGTTGGACTGTAGCGCACGGAGCGCGTTCGGGACGAGGAGCCCCCCTGCTTTTGGCGGAGGAATTGCAAGCATCTTGATCTTGTTCGAGGCACTTGGATACACCCTGATGAAATTCCGCCCCGTCGCATTCCTCCTGCTTCTCGCTTTCAGCCTGCGGCTGGGAGCGGGGCCGCACCCGTGCCACGCGATGGCGTCCGCCACCAAGCCAGGCTCCTGCCATGGTGCGCACCAGCAGCCCAAGACTCCCCTGCCGGGAGAGGGGGACTGCTGCAAGGGCGGTCACGCCCTGTGCGAGAACGCCTGCCAGACGGCCGGCGTGCTCCAGGTGACCCTCCCGCCGCCGGCCCATCTCTCCTTCCAGCAAGAGAGCCTCTCTCCGGAGGATCGCTCCCTGCCGCTGTTCGTCCTTTCGATCGACCACGTCCCGCTGGCCTGATTTCCCCGCCGCCTGCCGTAGCCCGGACTCCGAGTCCGAAACGCCGGGACTCCCTCGTCGAGGGAGCTCTCGAGAACCGATTGCTCTGGGGATTCAAGGTCATGAAACGAAAGACTCTGCTTTTCTTGGGCGCCCTCGCGCTCTCTCTCCGGATCGCGGCCCCGGCCGCGGCGCAGGACATGCCAGGCATGCCAGGAATGGACGACAAAGACGCGAAGGCAAAGGACGCGAAAGGTAAGGACGCGAAGGATAAAGGCATGCAGGGCATGGACATGCAAGGCATGGACATGAAAGGCATGGACATGAAAGGCATGGACCACGGCATGCACGCCATGCGCGGCATGCTCGGTTCCTACAGCATGTCGCGCGAGGCCTCCGGCACGGCCTGGCAGCCGGAATCCACCCCGCACATGGGCGTCCATGCGATGTGGAACGGTTGGGACGTGATGACCCACGGCTTCGCCAATCTGATCTTCGACCGCCAGAGCGGTCCGCGCGGCGCCGACAAGACCTTCAGCGAGAACATGCTGATGGGGATGGCCTCGCGCGACCTCGGCGCCGGCCGTCTGGGCCTGCGCGCGATGGTCTCGGCCGAGCCGTGGACGATCCGCGCCGAAGGGTATCCGCTGCTCCTGCAGACCGGCGAGACCGCCAACGGCGTCACGCCGCTCATCGACCGCCAGCATCCACACGACCTCCTCATGGAGCTCGCCGGCACCTACAGCATTGCCGTGGGCACCCACGACTCCGTCTTCCTCTATACCGGCCTGCCGGGCGAGCCCGCGCTGGGACCAGCCACCTACATGCACCGCTTCTCGGGGATGGACAACCCCGAGGCGCCGCTCGGCCACCACTGGCTCGATTCGACGCACGTCACCTTCGGGGTCGCCACCCTCGGCTGGATCCACGATGGAATCAAGCTCGAAGGCTCGATCTTCACCGGCCGCGAGCCCGACCAGAACCGCACCAACTTCGAGAGCCCGAAGATGGACTCATGGTCCCTGCGAGCCTCCTGGCAGCCGAGGCCCGACTGGTCATTCCAGGTGAGCCATGGGTACCTGCACAGCCCCGAGCAGCTCGAGCCCGACGTGAACGACCGCCGCACCACCGCGTCGGCGATGTACAACCTCCCTCTCGCGGACGGCAACTGGCAGACCACCTTCGCCTGGGGGCGCAACGACCGCACCCCCGGCACCTCCACGAATTCGTTCCTCCTCGAATCGGCGGCCGCCCGCGGGCGCCAGACCCTCTTCGGACGGATCGAGCGGCAGCAGAACGACGAGCTGTTCGGCGACGGCGACGTCCGCGCCGGCAAGATTTTCGACGTCGGCAAGGTCTCCCTCGGCTACATCTACGACTTCGTGCACCGCGACAACTGGCGGACGGGGGTGGGGCTGCTGGGGAGCGTCGCGCTGGTGCCGAGCGAGCTCAAGGGCATCTACGGCGACAGCCCGGTTTCCGGGATGGCGTTCCTGCGGGTGCGGATGTAGGAACTTCGGCGAGCCGTGTTGACGTCATATTGACCTTCCCTCAGGAGACGAAATAGGCTGAGGCCGCCTGGAAGCTCAGGAAGGAGCCATGGATGACCGCAGTACGAGTTTTGGTCGGTACCCGCAAAGGCGCTTTCGTCCTGACCTCGGACGGCAAGCGTGAGCGCTGGAGCGTCAGCGGCCCTCACTTCGCGGGCTGGGAGATCTACCACGTCAAGGGCTCGCCCGTGAACCCGGACCGCCTCTACGCATCGCAGTCCAGCGGCTGGTCTGGGCAGGTGATCCAGCGATCCGACGACGGCGGGAAGACCTGGGAGGTGATGGGCAACAAGTTCCTGTATGACGGGGTCCCCGGCACTCACCAGTGGTACGACGGCACGCAGCACCCCTGGGAGTTCAAGCGGGTCTGGCATCTCGAGCCGTCGCTGACCGATCCGGATACCGTCTACGCCGGGGTGGAGGACGCCGCCCTGTTCCGCTCGGCCGACGGCGGGCAGACGTGGGAGGAGCTCTCCGGGCTGCGCAAGCACGGCTCGGGGCCGCGGTGGCAGCCGGGCGCCGGCGGGATGTGCCTGCACACGATCCTGCTCGACCCCAGCGATCCCGAGCGGATGTTCATCGCCATCTCGGCCGCGGGCGCGTTCCGCACCGACGACGGCGGCAGGACCTGGCAGCCGATCAACCAGGGCCTGCGGTCCCAGGGCATCCCCGACCCGAAAGCCGATGTCGGCCACTGCGTTCACAACCTCGCGATGCACCCGTCGCGTCCCGGCGTGCTGTTCATGCAGAAGCACTGGGACGTCATGCGCAGCGACGACGCCGGCGACTCGTGGCGGGAGATCAGCGGCAACCTGCCGAGCGATTTCGGGTTCCCGATCGGGGTGCACGCGCACGAGCCGGAAACCATTTACGTCGTGCCGATCAAGAGCGACTCCGAGCACTACCCGCCGGAAGGAAAGCTGCGCGTCTACCGGAGCCGGAGCGGCGGCGAGGAGTGGGAGCCGCTCACCCAGGGGCTGCCGCAGAAGGATTGCTACGTAAACGTGCTGCGCGACGCGATGGCGGTCGACTCGCTCGATTCGTGTGGCGTCTACTTCGGCACCACCGGCGGCCAGGTGTACGCGTCGGCCGACGCCGGCGACAGTTGGGCTCCCATCGTCCGGGACCTTCCGGCCGTCCTGTCCGTCGAGGTTCAGACCCTGCGATGATCCGCGTCGAGCTGCCGCCTCATTTGCAGAACCTGGCGCACATCGGCGGCGAAGTGGAGGTCGAGGTCGAGGGCTTGGCGACCCAGCGCTCGGTCCTCGACGCCATCGAGGCCGCCTATCCGGTGCTGCTCGGGACGATCCGCGACCACGTCTCCCAGCGGC
>DASWQX010000013.1:0-3568 GCA_036403495.1 Thermoanaerobaculia bacterium | reverse complement strand
CTGAAGGAGAGGGAGGGCCCAACGCGGACCGCATCGCAGTCGCCCCCCTTCTCCTTCAGGAGAAGGGCCGGGGATGAGGTCGCAGGCCACGGAAACCGATCGCAGGTCGCAGGCCACGAACGTCCCTTGCCCGAAGAAGAGAATCGCGCTATGCTTTTTTGACATTTAACCGCGAGGACGCTGATGCGACGACTCGTGCTGGCCTGCTTCCTGATGCTCCCGGCGCTCTCCGGCGCTCACCCGGCCGTTGCGAAGACCTGCACGATGGACACCGTCCCCGCGGCGACGCTGCTGCTGCCCTACTTCGAGGTCGACCTCAAGAGCGCCACCGGGCGGACGACGCTGGTGGCGATCGACAACGCGAGCGACCGCGCCGTCCTCGCCCATGTCGTGCTCTGGACCGACCTCGGCGTGCCGACGCTGGCCTTCGACGTCTACCTGACCGGGTACGACGTGCAGACGATCAACCTGCGCGATCTCTTCACAGGGCACCTGCCCGCGACCGCGGACGCCGCCCGCGATCCGCAGGACACGGTGAGCCCGCGAGGGGTCCTGTCGGGGGACGCCACCTTCGCCGGCTGCGACGGGCTGCTGCCGCCGCCGCCGCTCTCCGCCGCCGTGATCGACCACCTGGCGCGGGCGCACCAGGGGCTCGCCTCGCCCCTCCTGGGCGGGAGCTGCGCGGCGCAGGCGTTCGGCGACCAGGTCGCCCGCGGCTACGCGACCGTGGACGTGACGCGGCGCTGCACCTCGCTGACCCCGGCGGACCCCGGCTATTTCGGGCCGGACGGGGTGGCGGCGAGCGACAACGTGCTGTGGGGGGATTTCTTCCTGGTCGATCCCGCCGGCAACGTCGCGGCGGGGGAGGACCTGGTGCGCATCGAGGCGGACCCGGCGCGCTTCGCGGGCCATCCCACCTTCTACGAGCGCTACGTGGGCTCCTCGGGGAGCGACGGCCGGGAGCCCCTGCCGACGATCTGGGAGAGCCGTTTCCTCAACGGTGGCTCGTTCAGCGGCGGCACCGACCTGATCTACTGGCGCGACAGCCGCCACCGGGATCAGCCGTTCCCCTGCGGCCATCCGCCCGTCTGGTATCCGTTCCCCTGGGAATTCTCGCGGACCGTGTTCTTCGACGAGCAGGAAAATCCGGTCGTCCCCGGCTGTCCCTTCCCCTTCGAGTGCACGCCTTTCCCTTCGCCCTTTCCGGCCGAATCGGGGCGCGTCGTGGTGGGGAGCCCGGCGCTGCCGGTGCCCTTCACCTTCGGCTGGCTGTTCCTCGACATGAAGACCACGCCGGGAGGGCGTGTCGATCCGCCCGCGACGCAGGCCTGGCTGAGCCCGATCCACCAGTCCAGCGGCGCCTTCAACATCGGTCTGGAAGCCGATCCGGCCGACAGCGGCTGCACTCCCGGCACCTTCATACCCCACCCGTGAGCTGGAGGACACGCGAGATGAAACGGACCTTCGCAGCTCTTCTCCCCCTGCTCGTCCTCCTGCTCATGGCCGCGGCCCTGCCGGCCCGCGCCGACCTCTGCGCGCTCGACCACGTGCCCGCGGCCACCCTGCTGCTCCCCTATTTCGAGGTGGATCTCAACGATCCCGCCGGCCGCTCCACGCTGTTCTCGATCAACAACTCCCGTGCCGAGCCGACACTCGCGCACGTGGTCCTGTGGACCGACCTCGCCGTCCCCACGCTCACCTTCGACATCTACCTGACCGGCTACGACGTCGAGACGATCAACCTGCGGGACGTCCTCACCGGCCGGCTGCCGCGGACGGCCGACCTGGCCCGCGATCCGGCGGACACCATCAGCCCCAAGGGTGCGTTCTCCCAGGACGCCACGTTCCCGGGTTGCGAGGGGCTGCTGCCGCCGCCCATCCTGCCGTCGGACCTCCTCGGACCTATTCAGAGCGCCCACACCGGCCAGCCGTCCCCGCTCCAGGGCGGGCAATGCTCCGGCCTCCCGCACGGCGATACGGGGATCGCGCGCGGCTACGTGACCATCGACGTGGCGACGCGCTGCAGCTCACTGCGGCCGAGCGATCCGGGCTATTTCGGGGCGAACGGCGTGGCCGGTTTCGACAATGTCCTCTGGGGCGATTTCTTCTATGTCGATCCGTCGGGCCGCTTCGCCGAAGGGGACAACCTGGTGCGCATCGAGGCCGACCCGGCGCGTTTCGCCGGCGGCGGCGTCACTTTCTATGGCCGCTACGTCCACGGCTCCGGCACCGACGGCCGCGAGCCTCTCCCGACCGTCTGGGCCACCCGTTTCCTGACCGGCGGCACCTTCGACGGCGGCACCGACCTCGTGGCTTGGCGGGAGGTTCCCTGGAACGGCGTTCCCTTCCCTTGCGGCACGAGGCCGGCGGGATTCCCCCTGGCCCAGAAGGAGCTGATCGCCTTCGACGAGGAGGAGCATCCGTTCATCTACGGCCTGCCGCCTTTCCCCGAGTTTCCGCCCCTGATCACCACGCCGTTCGCCGGCGCGGCGACCCGCGTCCAGGCCGGCGGCGCGGACCTGCCGCTCCCCTTCAACTTCGGCTGGATCCTCGCTGACCTCGCGTCGGACGTGAACGCTCCGGCCGATCCCTACTCTCAAGGCTGGGTGGGGCAGGTGTCGACCTCGCGGGGGCGCTTCAGCGTCGGCTTCCAGGGCACCGCGCTCAACAGCCTCTGCGCCCCCGACCGCTGTCCGGCCGGCCAGGAGACCGCCACCGGCAAGCTCTGCGTGGGGCCGACCCAGGCGGGAGCTCCGGCCCATTTCACGGTGGCCCCCCAGGGGTGCTTCTCTGGTTCCTGCCACCAGTACGCGCACGCCGGCTGCGCGGTGGTGGACGAGGGAGCGAGCCTCCGCCTCGATTCCCTCCTCTGCATCGCCGCGGTGACGGGGCCCTTCCCGTGCATCAACGACTGCAGCGGCATCGGCACCGCCGGCTGCGACTCCGGTCCCCTGGCCCCAGGGATCTACACGGCTCGTCTGGGCGGGCTGGCTCTGAACTTCCAGGTGCCTGGCGATATCCCGGTCTGCGTCTCCAGCCCGTAGCTAGAACCCACCCTCTTATACAACTCTCGTAGATCTTGAGATCTTGCCCCTTGCGGGGCAAGCTCCAAGCTCCTGGACACGGATCCCATGACTTCGCGCTACGACGTCTTTCTCAGCCAAAGCAGCGCGGACAAGCCTGCGGTGGAGGAATTGGCGCTCAAGCTCCGGAGTGCGGGGATCAGCTCCTATAGATCTTCCTGGCGCAGAAGCTCGTCTTTCCGACCCAGAAGCTCGTCATTCCGACGCAGAAGCTCGCCTTTCCGCCAGCAAAACCCGAATTCTTGCCTGCAAAACTCCCTTTGCCGTCTTCAAAAGCCGCCATTTGAAGCCCAAAGCTCACTCCCCGAGCCCCAATCTCGGGTTTTTACCGGAGAATCTCGGTTTCCGGAATGGAATCTCGTGCTTCTGACCTGGAATCCCGGTTTCCGCGGCCGAATCTCGGGCCTGGAGAGTGAAATCTCGGGTTTCCAAGCCGTCCCCTGGTCTTTCCGGACGCGAAACCGGCGCTTCTACGTCGCGGTCGC
>DASWQX010000012.1:0-2076 GCA_036403495.1 Thermoanaerobaculia bacterium | reverse complement strand
TTCCCCGATCAAGTGGCGCTCGTCTTTGAAGATCAACACCTCTCTTATGCGGAGTTGAACCGCCGCGCCAATCAACTGGCGCATTACCTGCGCCGCCTTGGCGTCGCCCCGGAAGTCGTCGTCGGCTTATGTGTCGAGCGCTCGGTCGAGATGATCGTCGGGTTGCTGGCGATCATCAAAGCCGGCGGCGCTTACCTGCCGCTCGATCCACAATACCCTCGGCGGCGCTTGACCTACATGCTCGACGACGCCGGGGTGGAGCTGGTGGTGACGACCGCCGCCCTGGCCGCAGACGGGCTATTCCTGGATCGCCAGGTGATCCGCCTGGATCGGGATTGGCCGGCGATCAGCCAACAGGACGAGCAGAATCCGCTTGCCGAGAGCGCCGCTGAGAACCTGGCCTACGTCATCTACACGTCGGGGTCAAGCGGCGAGCCGAAAGGCGTGATGGTCGAACAGCGCGGCGTCTGCAATATGGCGGAAGCGCAAATGCAGAGCTTGGCGGTGAGCCGACGGAGTTGCGGGTTGCAGTTTGCGTCACTGAGTTTTGATGCCTCGATATTCGAGATCATGCTGATGCAGCGGGCGGGCGGCAAACTCTGTTTGGGAGCGGCGGCGAGCCTGCTGCCGGGAGGGGGGCTGGAGGAGTTGCTCAAGCGCGAAGCGGTGACGCACGTGACGCTACCGCCGACGGCGCTGGCGCAGATCAGGGCAGGGGGAATGGCGGAGGTGGAAGGGCTGATCGTCGCCGGGGAAGCCTGTAGGGCAGAGCTGGTTTCGGGCTGGGGGAAGGGGCGGAAGTTTTACAATGCCTATGGGCCGACGGAAGCCAGCGTCTGGGCGAGTGTGAAGGAGTGCGGGGCGGGGCGCGGCGAGGGGGAAGGTGATCCGAGCATCGGGAGCCCGATCGGGAATGTGCAGATGTACATTTTGGACGAGGCGCGGGAGGTGGTGCCGGCGGGGAGCCGGGGCGAGCTCTACATCGGCGGCGGCGGGCTAGCGCGAGGCTATCGGGGGCGAGCGGCGCTGACGGCGGAGCGGTTCATGCCGAATGGCTACAGCGCGGGAGGAGGGGAGCGGCTGTACCGGAGCGGAGACGTGGGGAGGTACGGGAGCAATGGGGAGATCGAGTATCTGGGGCGGGGCGATGAACAGGTGAAGCTGCGGGGGTATCGAATCGAGATGGGAGAGATCGAAGCGGGAATGCGGGAGCACGAAGGGGTGAGCGAATGTGTGGTGATGGTGCGAGAGGAGGCGGAGGGAGAAAAGCGGCTGGTGGCCTATGTCGTCAGCAAGCAGGCGGGCGAGTTAAACATCTCTCAGTTAAGAGAGCATCTGAAGCAGCGGCTGCCGGCCTACATGGTGCCGAGCGCTTATGTGATGCTGCCGGCGCTGCCCTTGACGGCCAACGGCAAGCTCGACCGCGGCGCGCTTCCCGCTGCCGAGCCGAGCCAACGAGAGGAGGGAGAGAGCGTCGCCGGCCCGCGCAATGCCGTCGAGGAGATCGTCTCAGGCATCTGGTCTCAGGTGTTGCGAGCCGAGCAGGTCGGCATAGAGGATAACTTCTTCGACCTCGGCGGCCACTCGCTTTTGGCCACCCAGGTGATCTCGCGAATCCGCCAGGCCTTCCAGGTCGAAGTCGCCTTGCGGACGATGTTTGAGAGGCCGACGGTCGGAGGGCTTGCCGAAGTGATCGAGCAAGCCAGGGCGCGTGGCGAGCGGCAAGCCGAGGTCAGGATCGAGGCCGTCGGGCGCGAGCAGCGGCTGCGGCTATCGAATGCGCAGGAGCGGCTGTGGTTCTTAGACGAGTTGCGGCCCGGCAGTTCGGCCTACAACATATCAACCGCCATCCAGTTGAGCGGGCGGCTGGAAGTGGCCGGGCTGGAGCAAAGCCTGACGGAGATAATGCGGCGACATGAGGTGCTGCGGACGCACTTCGAGATATATGAGGGGCAGCCGGTGCAGGTGATCGAAGCCGTAAAGGACCTGCGGCTCGCCATTGTCGACCTTGAAGGGATCAGTGAGACGGCGCGGAAACGTGAAGTGCGGCGACTGGCGAGCGCGGAGGCCGGGCGG
>DASWQX010000011.1:0-2631 GCA_036403495.1 Thermoanaerobaculia bacterium | reverse complement strand
TGATCTTCGACCGCACCTCGGCGAGTTGGCCGGGGATGCCGGTCTACCTCCACGCCCCCGCCTACTACCAGGTCGAGAGGGGGGGGCGCATCCTCTTCTCCTTCGCCGAGCTCTTCCAGACCTCCGCCCGCTTCCGGCCGGGGAAGAGCTGGGACGAGCTGCTGCGGGAATGGAACGACTGGAATCCGCAGTTCTTCGACTACGGGCGCCACGGCGGCAGGTTCCGCTACTTCCTCGTCCGCGGCGGACCGCGCGAGGTGCTGGCCGCCTTCGGGGGGGACCCGAAGCGCCTGGGCCTGAAGGGGAAGACGGCGGGGGAGTGGTGGCTGTTCGAGCGGGAGGGGAAGGCACCTTGAAGCCGAGGGCCGTTCATGATAGCGTTCAGAGCGCGAGGAGAAGAAATGAATAGAGAAACCTGTCTCTCGATCCACATCAAGATCTGAGTCCCCCGGCATCGATAAGCAGCTCTGTCCGATCCGCATCAAGATCTGAAGCCTCTCGCGCCGTACCCGTCCGGGTACCTTCCCAGTCGCGCTCCCTCGTCCGATTCTTCTTTCAGCTAACTAAGAGGGTGTTTGGAGAGTCAGCCCCGGGAGGGGCGGAGGCATAAAGCCTGGGGTTTTTAACCCCAGGAACCGAGCCGCCCCGCCATCTCAAGCCCCGAAGGGGCGCAGGCGGCTGGGACCGGGCAGTCTGCCTGCGCCCCTTCGGGGCTCTTGGAGGAGTCTTTCGCTCCGACCTGGGGTTGAAACCCCAGGCTTTATGCCTGCGCCCCTGCCGGGGCTGACTTTCCAAACACTCTAAGTACTCTGGACCGCAATTACGGTAGGGAGGGCTCCAGCGAGCCGTCTTCTCCCGAAACGGATCCGGCGAGGTCTCAGCATGCGGAGTAGCAGTGGAAGGTGGCGTAGCCCGTGATCGAGTAGCCGCCGCTGTCCGGATGGCAGCCGATGGTGACGGTGATGACGAAGCTGCAATGGCGGGGCCCACAGACTGAGGTCGCGTAGGCCACAAGCTGGGCCGTCAGATTGCTCGTCGCCATCGTGCAAGAGGTGCCGATCGCGGTCGCTGTGGGTGTCGTGCCGCCGGTTGCCATATCGCAGGTGCCGCACTTTATGGGCAACGGCTTGGCGATGCGCGAGGAGGCGAGAAAGACCTGCTTCAGCGGGTCTTCCCCCTGGGAGAAGGGGGAAGGAAGGGGAGCGGCCGAGGCGGGGAAGACGCTGGCGAGGCTCATACAAACGGCGGCGAGCAGAGTGAGACGAAGCTTGAGCACGGGTCTCCTTTCTCCGGAGGTATTATCAGCAATATCTATTGTATCATAATACAGAAATGAACCAGGACCGGCCATAACCAAGCGCCGGCTGAGCCGGGGTACCCTAAATTGCCCTTTGTGCTCCAACCCCTAGACAAGCGGCCCCATCTCTGGCACAATGCTGCTCCTTTCCCTCGGGCGTCCTCCCGGGACGTCCACGTCGGGCTCACCCGCGAGAAGCGCGAAAGAAGGGGCTTTACACAGGCTTGGGGGAGGAGTAGGATCGCGCGGTTTGACCGTTGGGGATGGCTCCGGCTTCGGCCGCGGTCGATTCCACGGGTGTCTAAAGCCCACGTGGCTCAGGGGTAGAGCACTTCCTTGGTAAGGAAGGGGTCACCGGTTCAAATCCGGTCGTGGGCTCCATAATCCGGCCTCTCGGGGCCGCGGAAAGCAGGCTGGTCCCCAACCGGGGAGCGGCGGACCGGATACGAGCTCGTCTCGACAACAAAATTACCGCTTCAGGAGGCATCGGATAGCGCCATGGGCAAGGAGAAGTTCAACCGTTCGAAGCCGCACGTCAACGTCGGCACCATCGGTCACGTCGATCACGGCAAGACGACCCTGACGGCGGCGATCACGCGGGTATTGGCCTCGAAGGGTCTGGCGAGCTTCGTGGCCTTCGACCAGATCGACAAGGCTCCCGAGGAGCGCGAGCGCGGCATCACGATCGCGACCGCCCACGTGGAGTACTCGAGCGAGAAGCGCCACTACGCACACGTCGACTGCCCGGGGCACGCCGACTACGTGAAGAACATGATCACCGGGGCGGCGCAGATGGACGGCGCGATCCTGGTGGTGTCCGCCGCGGACGGCCCGATGCCGCAGACCCGCGAGCACATCCTGCTCGCCCGCCAGGTCGGCGTGCCGTCGATGGTGGTGTTCATGAACAAGTGCGACATGGTCGACGACGAAGAGCTGCTCGACCTGGTGGAGCTGGAGCTGCGCGAGCTGCTCAGCTCGTATGACTTCCCGGGCGACGACATTCCGATCATCCGCGGCTCGGCGCTGCGCGCTCTGGAGAGCGGCACGGCCGACAGCGAGTGGGGCAAGAAGATCATGGAGCTGATCGACGCGGTGGACACCTACATCCCGCTGCCGGAGCGGGCGATCGACAAGGAATTCCTGATGCCGATCGAGGACATCTTCTCGATCTCGGGCCGCGGCACGGTAGTGACGGGGCGGATCGAGCGCGGCATCGTCAAGGTCGGCGACGAGGTGGAGATCGTGGGCATCCGCGACACCACGAAGACGATCGTGACGGGCGTCGAGATGTTCAAGAAGCTGCTCGACCAGGGCCAGGCGGGCGACAACATCGG
>DASWQX010000010.1:0-6318 GCA_036403495.1 Thermoanaerobaculia bacterium | reverse complement strand
CGCCGACCGAGCCCAGCGTTGCGATCTCGCGCGCCAGCCGCTCGCGGACGTATTGCTCGGAGAACGGCCCGCCCATCAGGCGCGTCACTTCCGGATCTCCCCACAAGCCCCAGGCCAACTCGAAGTCGCCCGCCGACCAGGAGCGGAAGCCGAGACGCTCGGAGCGCAGGAAGTAGCCGGGGGAAGCCATGCGCCAGAGCGTACCTGATTCCCTGCGCCCGGCGGTTGCGGTACCATCCTGCCGCTACAAACATCCGCTTCCAGACATCTTTCCGCCTTCACGGGGATCCTGGCGGCCTCCCAGCCCTGCCTCAGCTCTCAGGAGGGGACGTATTGTCGATGTATATACGCCGTGGTAAGATCTCGCTCGGCGATGTCGTCCATGAGCGGAACGGCATCCGCTTCACCTGGGACCGGGACAAGGGGGAAGCCAACCTCCGGAAGCACCGGGTTCAGCTCGAGGCGGCGTGCGAAATTTTCTTCGATCCGCTCATCCGCCTCCACCGGTCCGAGATGCTGGGCGGCGAGGAGCGCGAGACGGCGATCGGCCTGACGGAGGGCTGGCGTCTGCTGGTCGTCGTCTACACCTTCCGGGCGGAAGCGATCCGGATCATCTCGGCCCGCCCGGCTACCGCGGGAGAAAGGACCGTCTATGAAGGCACAACAACTCCGTGAGCGTCTCCAGAAGGAACGCCCGATGTCCACCATCAGCATCCGGATGCCGGAAGATGTGGTGGAGGACCTCAAGCGGGTCGCGCCCCTGCTGGGCTTCTCGGGATATCAGCCGCTCATCCGCGCCTACATCGGCCAAGGATTGCGGCAGGACCTCGAACGGCTCGATCGGAATCCCGGGCTGGAGCGGTTCGTCGAGAGCCTGCGCCGCCAAGGGGTCGCCGAGGAGGTCATCAGCTCGGCGATCGCAGAGCTGAAGTCCACCTGAAACGATCGGGCAGCGCTCGCGGCTACCGTCGCCTCACGGCGGACTGCTGGCCGTTCCCCGGGGCGGTGACGAACTTGATCGGTTTGAGCGGCTTCAGGCCGGCCTCGCGCTGCCAGCCGGCCATCTCTTCGAAAGACCAGGTGCCGGCCTGGCTGGTGAGGGCGAAGAAAAGGTCGAGGAGGGCGCCGATCTGGCCGGCCTGCTGGGGCGTGGCCGGCCGGAAGTGCTCCTGGATCACGAAGATACCGCCGGGGCGCAGGGAGCGAGCAATGCGCTGGGCGAGGGCGCGGTTGGTGGCGTCGTCGAAGTGATGGACGAGGCTGGAGACGAAGACGAGGTCCCAGGCCTCGGTGCCGAGGTCGTCGGTCAGGGCGTTGCCGGCCCGGTGGACGACGCGGTCGCCCATCTTCTCGCCGGCAAGGAGGGGCGCGGCGTGCTCCAGCGCCTCGGGCAGATCGAGCACCACCGAGCGCAGGCCGGGATGGCGGCGGCAGATGGCGGCGGAGAGAAGGCCATGCGAGCCGCCGATGTCGAGCATGTCCTTCGCCCCCTTCGGCACCGGCGTCCGCTTCCCCACCTCCGGCGCCCAGGTCGAGGAGGTCGCCCGCATCCCCCGCTGGTAGAGGCCCCAGTCGTCGGAGCTGAGGCTGCCGTGCAGGTCCAGCGGTTTGCCGGTGCGCAGGAATTCGGGCAGGTGCGCGAAGGAGTCCCACTCGAAAAACTGCATCAGCATCTTGTCGTGCAGCGACTGGGGAGCATGGGGGATCAGCCACTTGCGCGCGACGGTGGCCAGGCTGTAGCGGGCGGCGTCATGATCCACCTCATAATGGAGGTATTGGCAGCCGGCGAGCGCGTTGAGGAGCTTGGCCAGGGCCTGAGGCTGAGCGCCGCAGCGCGCCGCGATCTCCTCGGCGGTGAGCGGCTGGCCCTTCAGCGCCGCGAAGACGCCGAGGCGCGACC
The DNA here is from genome assembly GCA_036403495.1 of Thermoanaerobaculia bacterium. Lineage (GTDB taxonomy): Bacteria > Acidobacteriota > Thermoanaerobaculia > Multivoradales > UBA5704 > DATARR01. The sequence continues at coordinate 4,418 of DASWQX010000010.1, read as the reverse complement.
CTTCCATGATCGTCCGCGCCAGCAGCATGGCGATCTGCGTCTCCAGCAGCGGCTGCGGCAGCAGGCCGAGCAGGGTCGCCATCACCTCGACGGGGCTCTGAGGAATGCCTCCCAACTTCATAACAACCTCCAGGGCAACGGTCTCTCGCGGGTGGACTCTACCGCGACGGCGACGCGAGCGAGGGAACGGTACAGCACTTCGCGGGTCCTGTGGCGGCGGAATGGCATCGGCTTGCGCCGGAGTTGCGGAAACCGATAAATTTGCCCCTTCACCGGGGGCACCCCTATACTGGGTCCATGGCCAAGCCTGCGCGAAGAGAGCCGGAACCGGGCGGCGAGTCGAATCTCACCGAGGAGCTGACCACCGATTTCGTCCACCGCTGGGTCGAACTGCCGAGCGGACGAATGGAGTTCCAGGAGCTCCCCTTGACTCCCGAGTACTTTCTCGACCCCAAGATCGGAGATCAGGTGGTCCAGTCGTATCGGCATTGGCGGGTGACGAGCCAGCTACACGGCATCGTCCTGGGTCATGTTCAAGAGCGCTGGGAGGAGGTTCTGGTTCTCTCGGATCAGAAACTTCTCTGGGGGCATCGCGAGTGGCGGCGGCCGGCGCCGGACATCACGGTCATCCCCAACGTTCCGGATTCCCGCAACTGGGAAGGTTCCAGCTTCAATGTCGGTAAAACGGGCCTCCGGCCCTGTCTGATCATCGAGGTGGTCTCGTTTTCGAACGCGAAGATCCGGCAGACCGACCTGGTCGACAAGGTGGATCTATACCAGCGGGAGAAAATCCGCGAGTATCTGGCGCTCGACCCTCCCCAGCGTTCCAACGGCGAGCGCTTCGAATGGATCGGCTACCGTCTGGACGACGGCGGACGCTATCGCCGAATCGAGCCCGACGCGGAGGGACGCATCGTCTCCGAGACCACCGGGCTCGCGTTCGGCCTCGCGCCCGATGCCAAGGGCATCGAGGTGTTCGAGGCGGAGACGGGAAAGCGGTTGTTCACCGCTCTGGAGAGAGCTGCCATTGAGGCTCGGAAGGCGGAACAGGAAGCTCAGAGAGCGAAGCAGGAAACCGAGCGGGCCACGCGCGAAGCCGAAGCCCGGAAGGCCGCCGAGGCCGAGGTGGCCCTGCTGCGCGCGGAATTGGCTCGCCTCAAGGGTTCCGGCGCCTGATCCGGCTGACCGGAACCCGCCGGTTCTGCTAGTCTCCCGCCGTCATGAGAATCCTGGTCACCGGGCACACCGGATACATCGGCAGCGTCATGGTCCCTCTGCTGCAGGCGGCGGGGCACGAGGTGGTGGGGCTCGACAGCGACTGGTTCGAGCCCTGCCTGCTCGCCGGGCAGCCGGTGGACCGCGCGGTGCCGGCGTTGCGCAAGGACCTGCGGGACGTCGAGCGCGCGGACCTCGCGGGGTTCGCGGCGGTGGTCCATCTCGCCGGGCTGTCGAACGATCCGCTGGGGAACATCGACTCCTCGCTGACCCACGAGATCAACGACGCCGCCTCGATCCGCTTCGCGCGGCTGGCCAAGGAGGCCGGCGTCGAGCGCTTCGTGTTCTCCTCCTCGTGCAGCACCTACGGCGCGGCCGGCGACGACTTCCTGGACGAGAGCGCCGCCTTCAACCCGGTGACCGCCTACGGCGTCTCCAAGGTGCGGCTGGAGCAGCAACTGGCGGAGCTGGCGGACGACCGCTTCTCCCCCACCTACCTGCGCAACGCCACTGCCTACGGCGTCTCGCCGCGGCTGCGGGTCGACCTGGTGCTCAACAACCTGGTAGGCTACGCGGTGACCACCGGGCGCATCCACCTGCTGAGCGACGGCACCCCCTGGCGGCCGATCGTCCACATCGAGGACATCAGCCGCGCCTTCCTCGCCGTGCTGGACGCGCCGCGCGAGCTGATCCATGACCAGGCGTTCAACGTCGGCCGCACGGCGGAGAACTACCGCATCCTCGAGCTGGCGGAGATCGTGGCCGAGACGGTGCCCGGCTGCGCCATCACCTACGCCGACGACGCCGGTCCCGACAAGCGCTGCTACCGGGTGGATTGCGGCAAGATCGAGCGGGTGCTCCCTGCCTTCCAGCCGCGGTGGGACGCCCGCCAGGGGGCCCGCGAGCTCTTCGACGCCTACCGCGAGGCAGGGCTCACCGCCGAGCAGTTCCTCGGCGCCCGCTTCATCCGCCTGAAGCGGATCGAGGAGCTCCAGGGCGAGGGGCGTCTGGACGGGGCGCTGCGCTGGCAGTCCGCGGTCGTTTCTACCTAAAAACCGACCGTGTAGGCTCCAGCACCCGCACCACCCAGGTCCCCTTGGCGTTGGTGATCGCGGTCTCCTCCAGCAGCCGGCAGCTCTCCAGGAGCCGTTTGACGATGACGTCCGCCCGGCGCGAGCGGAAGGTCGAAACGACGAAGATGCCCCCGGGCTCCAGGAACGCCTCGTAGCGCCGGACCGAGCCGACGGGGTCGTCGAAGTAGTAGACGCACTCGTTGAACACCACGGCGTCCCAGCGCCCCGGCGGCGCGTAGGTCTCGGCGTCGGCGGCAACGAAAGAGGTCGTGGCGTCCTGCCGGCCGGCGGCTTGGCGGATGGCGGCTTCAGAGAGGTCGACGCCCTGGTAGCGGGAGTAGCCGAGCGGGCGGAGGTGATCGGCGAGCAGCCCTTCGCCGCTCCCCACGTCGAGCACCGAGCCGCCGGGTTTGAGGTGGTGGAGATAGCCGGCGATCACGCTGTAGCGGGCGATCTCGTCGAGCCGCCGCATGAACTCCCAATCACCCTGCCGGTACTGATCTTCCCAGGCCTGCTTGTCCAGCGGAGCGTCGCCCCGGCCGGTCGCCGCCTCGAAGGCGCGGACGCGCGCCGCGAGACGCTTGGAGTATGGGAACCGGCGGCCGAAGAGAAACTTGTAATAGACGATGTAGACCGGCTTGAAAGCGCGGCGGGCGAGGGCGCGCATTACTTCGCCCATCACGCGATCCGCTGCGTCACCGGCGGGCCGTCCAGGACGCGGAACCAGAGCGAGCCGTGGTGGGTATCGAAGTCGTGCCGATCGAGCGGCTGATAGCCCGGCAGGGTACGGCGCAGGAACTCTTCCCGGTGGTAACGGAGCAGCGGCGTGGACATCACGATCCCGGCCCGTGGGTTGCCGCAGAGGAAGGCCTGGACCAGCATCGCCTCGGTGAACAGCATCGGCCAGCGGCGGTCGAAGACATAGGCGTTCGGATCGACCGGTGCGTAATAAGGAAAGTGAACGTCGTGGATGTGCACCAGCACCCCGGGCTTCAGGGCCGGCAGCACCTCCAGGATCAGGTACGGCACCTCGCCGTCGATGCGCACGATGTGGGTGGTGTCGATGAACAGGACGTCCCCCGCTTCGAGCCGGGTGTACTCCTCGACGGCCAGGTCCTGCGCCTCCCGGGGGATCACTTCGACCCCCTGCGCCTCCAGACCGCGCGTCGCCGCCGTCATGAACGGATCGACCACAGTCATTTTCATTGGCCGCCCCTCGGCGGCGTTCCTGGCGGCGGCCAGGAGGGCATAGTCGGTGGAGAGCCCCGATCCGACTTCCAGGTAGCGCGCCGGCCGGTGGTGGCGCAGCATCAGGTAGAGCGTCAGGGCATCCACGCGGGTGAAGCCGGGGCCGTGCTTCCTCGCCTTCAGCTCGTCGTAGGAGGGGAGAGCGGCGAATTCCGTGCCATGGGCGGCGAGCATCCCTTCCAGGTCGGCCATCATGGCGGGGAGGTCGAAGCCGATGCCGGCCATGCGGCTGGGGCGATGCCAGCGGCCGGCGTGGCGCTCCAACTCGGCGACCGGCCGCAGAGGGTGGTAGTAGTCGGAGGTGGGAGCGACCACCCAGCCCAGGCGGTTGACAGCGTCGATCAGGGCGCGATGGGCCCTGCGCAGGAGAGGCTTGGAGTGGGTTCCGGACACGGCGGGCGGATTAGATCATACGAGCCGGCGATGGAAGTCGAGCGGCAGCCGGTGGAACGAGGGCCAGCGCACCGGCCGGCCCAGGCGCAGCAGCTCGGGCACGGTGACGAAGCGATAGTCTCCCGCCAGCCGGCCGAGCAGGATCTCGAGCGCCTGCCGCATCGGGGCGCGGTCGCGGTAGCGCGCGTCCTCCGTGGCGTAGAGGCTGTCGTGAAAGAGCACGATGCTGCCGCGGCGCAGCCGGCGCATCACGCGCTGTACCAGCAGCTCCGCCGGATCGTCCCGCCAGTCCTCGGCGACGACGTCCCAGGCGACCACCCGGTGGCCGCTGCGCAGGGCGTCGAGCCGCGAGGCCAAGCTCTGCTCGCCGAACGGCGGCCGGAACAGGGGGACGCCGCCGTGCGGGGCGAGGGCTTCGGCGCACCAGCGGATCTGGGCGCGGCGAAAGGCCCCCTGAATCTGCCGGAAGGAGGGGTGGTCCCAGGAGTG
>DASWQX010000009.1:0-5015 GCA_036403495.1 Thermoanaerobaculia bacterium | reverse complement strand
CCAGGTCCTCCTGGCCGTCCGACAGCGCGACCAGGCCGCGCCGCAACCGGTCCAGCCGCGCGTCCAGACGGCGCTGGCGGAGGAGGTGGAGGAAGCCGGCCAGGCCGAGGACGGCGAAGACGGCGGCGAGCAGGATGGTCTCCCAGCGCCGCTCGATCCCCCGCTCGTTGTGCTCCAGGATGCGGAGACGGTTGAGCATCACCTCGGTGGCCTCGAAGCGCGCGCGGTACTCCCCACGGTGCGCGGGATCGTAGCGAGCGAGGACCTTCTGGTCCGCCATCGAGCGCTCCAGGGCGGCGATGGTGTCAGGCTGCACCGCCAGGCGGAACCAGGGGCGCGAGATCTCGCGGTCGAACAGCAGCAACACCAGGGCGGCGGCGAGCAGCATGCCGCAGAGGGTCACCAGGGCGGAGCGGACGTTCACCGCTTCCTCCCGGCCGCCGGCACCAGCCGCTTCCACTCGTACTCCAGCAGGGCGGGGCGGCCGATCGAGGTCGACATCAGCAGGTTGATCACCTGGCTGAACGACTCCGGCTGATCCTGCACGGCGTCGGAGACCGCGCCGGCGCTCCCCGGTTTCTCGGCCGAGAGGGCCTGCGAGAACCAGCGCTGGGTGTCGAGCTGCTCGGCCTGCGAGAAGGGGATCAGCCGCAGCCGCACGTTGACGCCGGCCACCCCCGCCAGGGCGGGGCCGCGGAGGACCACCAGCCGCTCCTCCCGCCACCACTCGGCGAGCCGCTCGAAGGAGGGGAGCGTCACCCGCGCCGCGTGGCCGGCGGTGTCGATGCGGGTCACCAGGTAGACCTCGTCCCAGAGGTCGTAGCGCACGTCCACGCGCGCCGCCCCGGTGAGCTTGGCGCCCGAGGCGGCGCGGGCGTCGGCGGTGAAGACGAAGCTGGTGGTCAGGCCGGTGGCGAGCTGCTTGCGGACCTCCTCGTCGCCGAGGATCGGCGGCAGGTGGGTCAGCGCCAGGGCGTCCCGCGCCGTTTCGACGGCGGGCGGCGGGACGGCGGCGAGCCGGCCGCCGGCGAGGCCGCCGAGGAGCGCCAGCAGGAGCGCAAGGAGGGGAGCGGGCCGCCTCAAGGCACGATTTTCCCCAGGCTCAGATAGGTCAGGGACACCCGCACGCGCCCCCACTGGTCGCGGTAGACGAGGGCGGTGTCGAGGGCGAAGCGGCGGAGCGGGCTGGGGCCCAACGCCGGCGAGGTGCGCTCGAAGCCGAGCTCGGCGCCGCTCTCCCACCGCAGGTCGTGGACCCTGCCGCGGGCGCGGCCGCGCTGGAGGGTCAGCGAGTGCTGCAGACGGACGGACCCTCCCAGGTAGTCGAGATCGACGGTTGGCAGGACCTCGGCGACGACGAGCAGGTTCTCGATCTGCGAGCGGCCGACGGCGATCCGCACCGTCCCCGCGATCGTCTGGCGGGGGGTGATCGACCAGTAGCGGACGGCGGAGCCGGCGGCCAGTAGCTGCTCGGATTTGAACGGCGGAGCGGCCACGCCCGCGGGCCTCTCCGGGCCGCCGATCGTCAGCCCGTGCGCGGCGACGCGCGACGCCTCCAGGCCCGCCGACAGCGTCGAACCCCGGCTGGGGAAGACCGGGTCGTCGCTGGTGTCGTACACCCACTTCGCCTCGGCCCGGCGGTAGCTCAGCTCCCCCTGGTTGAAGTCGCCCAGCTCGTGGATGGAGTTGTCGACCAGGATCTCCTCGCGCAGGCCGGCGCCACCGGCGCGGTCGCTCACCGCCACCTGCAGCGACTGCCGGCCGCCGAGCGGGATGGCGACGTTGAGCGACAGCCGCCGCGAGTTGGTGAACTCCCAGGTGACGAAGCGCGGATCGAGCCCCAGCGGCAGTGGCTCGGCGACGCAGCAGACGTTGGTCGAGAAGCCGGCGCTGGCGAGGATCCCCTGGTGGAACAGGTCGTACTGGGTGAAGCCGACCTGGAACCCCTCCTCGCTGTCGAGGGCGCCGAAGAGGACGCCCGAGCGCCCCACGAACAACCGGGTGCCCACCAGCCCGTCGAACGAGAGGTTGGAGCGCTGGTCCTTCGAAGTGAACCCGCGCTGGTCGAGGCGGAGCGGCACGCCGAAGAGGTAGGCCCGCACCCACTGGTCGAAGAAGAACCAGCGCGCGGGCTGCACCTCGATCAGTAGCTCGTAGGCGCCCCGCCGGCTCCCCTTGCGCAGGGAGAAGCTGGCGTCGAGCACGAAGGGCAGGCGGTGCACGCGGTAGACCGCCAGGCGGAGCTGGTCCTCGGTGTAGGACTCCCCCGCGCGCAGCAGGGTCTCGGCGCGGACGATGTTCGCCGCCGCCTCCTTCGGCCCCTCGACGGTGATCGTCTCGATCATGAACCGGGCCGGCTCCGGCGCCGGCTCCTGGCCGGCGGCCGGGAGCGCGGCGAGCAGCAGCAGCGCGAGGATCCAGGGCGTGCGTGTCCTCAACGTCGAACCTCCAGCAACGGGCACGGGCCGCCATGGCGCGTGATTCTGCCGCTGGCAGGGGCAAGGATGGTGCCGCGCCCCGCGACGGCCGGGGGAGGACGGCGTAACCCTAAGCGAACGCGGGAGTTCACGGAGTTCCGGGGAGCGGGCGGAGTGGGCGCGTCAGGCATCGGGGGGCCGGGAGGAGCGTATGCGGAAGCATACACCTGTCGGCACGGAAGAGCGCCTTCCGCTCACCCGCCCTTGACACGCCGCGGCGCCGCGCCTACCATTCAAAAAAACCGAACGCTCGTTCCGTAAGAGGGCTCGCATGGCGCGACCGAAGACGCAGGGGGAGAAGTCCGATGCCTCGACCCGCAAGGTCCTGAAGGCGGCGCTGTCGCTGTTCTCGCGGCAGGGCTACCGCGCCACCTCGATGCGGCAGATCGCCGGCCGGTGCAAGCTTTCGGTGGGCAACCTCTACCACCACTTCGGCAGCAAGGAGGCGATCTTCCAGCGCCTGATCGACGAGTACTGGGAGGTGCTGCTCGATCCCGAGCTGCCGCTCAACAAGATCTTCGCCGCCGCCCGTTTCCCCGAGGACCTGGAGGCGATGGCGTCGGCGATCGAGCAGGTGGTGGCCGCGAACTCCTCGCACATCCTGCTCATCTACATCGACGTCATCGAGTTCAAGGGACGCCACATCAAGGCCTTCTACCAGCAGATGGCCGACCGCTTCGCGGCAGCCTATTCGGAGAGCTTCGCGGCGCGGCGGCAGGCCGGCGAGCTGGGCGAGGTCGATCCGCTGGTGGCGGTGATGCTGGCGACGCGCTGGTTCTTCTATTTCTTCACCGTCGAGAAGTGCTTCGGCGTGCCCATGCATTTCGGACTGGACGCCCACCAGGCCGTCCACGAGTTCTCGAACATCCTGCGCCGCGGCCTCGAGCCGCGGGATCGATAGCCGTTCATCGCTTGCGGCGTCCCTGCGGACGCGAGGAGAGAGGATCATGTCGACGAAGATGAAGCTTCTGCCGCGCTGGAGGGGAGCTCTCGGGCTGGCCCTCGCGCTGATGCTGGGAGCGCTGGGGGCGGGCCGGCTGGCGGCCCAGATCTCGACCGCCAGCGTCGAGGTGAACGCCGCCGGGACCGACGGCGCGCCGCTGCCGGGCGTCACCGTGACGCTCAGGAACACGGAGACCGGGCTCACCCGCGTCGAGGTGACGAACGCCGAGGGCACCGCCACCCTCACCGCCCTGCCGCCCGGCACCTACCGGGCCGAGCTCGAGCTCCAAGGGTTCTCGCCGGTTACCCAGGACCGGGTGGTGCTGCGGGTCGGCCAGACCGCCAGGGTGCGGGCCACCCTCAGCGCGGCGGTCACCGAATCGATCGACGTCAGCACCACGGTGCCGCTGGTCGACGTCTACAAGACCGACACCTCGACCAACGTCGTCCCCGAGCAGATCGCCTCGCTGCCGGTCGCCGACCGCGACTTCCAGAAGCTCGCCTTCATCGCCCCCGGCGTCGAGCGCGAGCGCGGCGGCTTCCGCTTCATCGGCGGCGGCCCGGTGGTGGGCGCCGGCGGCAACGCCAGCCAGTCGACCATCCTGGTCGACGGCGTCGACTTCACCGACGCCGCCCTCGGCCTGTCGAAGATCCGCTTCAGCCAGGACGCCATCGGCGAGTTCCGGGTGATCAACAACCGCTACGACTCCGAGATCGGCGGCACGGCGGGCGGCGCCATCTCGATCATCACCCGCGCCGGCACCAACCAGATTCAAGGCTCCGCCTTCGGCTTCTACCGCGCCGACGCCCTGCGGGCCAAGGGCGCGCTGGAGCAGAAGAAGAACGACTTCTCCCGCGACCAGTACGGCGCCAGCGTCGGCGGCCCGATCGTCCAGGACCGCGCCCACTACTTCGCCAACTTCGAGCGGGTCGACGAGCACAACGTCGCCCTCTTCCGGCCCGCCGGCGCCTACGCCTCGCGCGCCGCGGACATCAAGCACCCCTTCGACCAGACCCTCGGCTTCCTCCGCCTCGACGACAGCACCTCCGAGTCCAACTCGCTGGGCGGGAACTTCGTCGTCGAGCGCTACCGGGAGAGCAACTTCCGCGTCGGCGGCGTCAACGATCAGGCCAACGGCCAGACGCTCCAGAAGGACAACTGGAACCTCACCCTGGAGGATGTGGCCGTGCTGTCGGGCGGCCGCCTCAACGAGCTGCGGGCGCAAGGCGGCAAGCGCAAGTTCTTCGAGCCCACCAACTCGCAGGCGGTGGGCGAGTGGTTCTCCTCGGGCAACACGCTGGAGACCGGCGCCAACATCCTCGGCGACCTGCTCGGCGAGGGCAAGGACTACGAGCTGCTCGACACCTATCACTGGAGCCTGGAGGGCGCCGGCACCCACGAGGTCAAGGCCGGCGCCGATTACCACTACCACCAGGAGCGGTCGCGCATCGACACCTTCCAGTACGGCCTCTTCACCTATGTGACCGACACCCGGGCGCTCCCCCTCGCCTACCTCTACGGCGTCGGCTCCAGCGACGTCACCTACGACACCAACCGCTACGGCGGCTTCCTCCAGGACGACTGGCGGCCGCGGC
>DASWQX010000008.1:0-2143 GCA_036403495.1 Thermoanaerobaculia bacterium | reverse complement strand
CGGAGGACCGCGACTACCTGCGCGACGACGACGGCGCCATCGAGGCCGACTGCTCCTTCTGCGGCGCGCGCTACCGGTTCTCGCCGGAAGAGCTACAATCCCCCTCCCCATGAGCACCTTCTATCTCACCACCCCGATCTACTATGTGAACGCGCTGCCCCACATCGGGCACATCTTCACGACTACCGTCGGCGACACCCTGGCGCGCTACCAGCGGCTGGCGGGGAAGGACGTCCGCTTCCTCACCGGCACCGACGAGCACGGCCAGAACATCGAGCGGGCGGCGAAGGCTGAGGGGATCGAGCCGATCGTCCTCGCCGACCGCGTGGTGGCCAAGTACGTCGAGCTGCGCGACCGGCTGGACTTCTCCTACGACGACTTCATCCGCACCACGGAGGAGCGCCACCAGCGGGGGGTGGTCGAGATCATCCGCCGGATCGAAGCAGCGGGGGACTTCTACACGGCGCGCCACGAGGGGTGGTACTGCCCCCCCTGCGAGACCTTCTACACCGAAAAAGAGCTGGGGCCGGAAAAGAGCTGCCCGGTCCACGGCACGCCGGTCGAGTGGAAGTCGGAGGAGAACCTCTTCTTCCGGCTCTCGAAGTACCAGCAGCCGCTCCTCGACCTCTACGCCGAGCGCCCCGACTTCGTGCGGCCGGAGAGCCGTCTGAACGAGGTCCGCGCCTTTGTCGAAGGTGGCCTGCGCGACCTCTCCGTCTCGCGCGCCAACCTGGAGTGGGGGATCCCCTTCCCCGGCCATTCGGGCCAGGCGGTCTACGTCTGGCTCGACGCCCTGACCAACTACATCAGCGCCCTGGGCTTCGGCTCGGAGGACGACGGGCTCTACCGGCAGTACTGGGAGAACGGCGACGTCCGGCTCCAGCTCGTGGGCAAGGACATCCTCCGCTTCCACACCGTCTACTGGCCGGCCTTCCTGATGTCCGCCGGCCTGCCGCTCCCCCACACGGTCTGGGTCCACGGCTGGTGGCAGCGTGACGGCCGCAAGATCTCGAAGTCGGCCGGCAACGTCGTCCGCCCCGACGAGCTGATAGAGCGCTTCGGCAGCGACGGCGTCCGCTACTTCCTGCTGCGCGAGATGGTCTTCGGCCAAGACGCCAGCTTCTCGGACGAAGCCTTCGTCGACCGCTACAACAGCGACCTCGCCAACGACCTGGGCAACACCGTGAGCCGGCTGGTGACCCTCTCGCGCAGCGCCTTCGACGGCCGGACGCCCCCGTACGAAGGGAGCGGCGACGACGCGCTGGCCGCCGCCGCCGCGAAAGCGGTGGAGGACTACCGAACGGCCATGGCGGACCTCGCCTTCAGCCGGGCTCTCGAGAGCCTCTGGCGGCTGCTGGCCGAGACCAACCAGTACATCGTCGGCCACGCACCCTGGAAGATGATCAAGACCGAGGGCTCCACTCCCGACCTCGCCCGCGTTCTCTGGGTCGGGCTCGAGGCGGTGCGGATCGTGGCCACCGGCCTGCTCCCCTTCATGCCGCGGATGGCTCCGCGGGTGCTCACCGCCATCGGTACCGCGGTGCCGCCAAACAGCCTCGACGCCCTGCGCTGGGGGGGCACGCCGGCGAACGCCGAGATCCCCGCGCCGGCACCCCTTTTCCCGCGCATCGACAAAGAGGCCTATCTCGGCGAAGCCAGGGCCCAGGAGAAAGAGAGAAAGATGGAGACCGAGACCGCCGCCGCAGCAGCAGTTCCCGAAAAGATCCCTGTGTCCATCGAACAGTTCTTCCAGACCGAGCTCAAGGTGGCGACGATCCTCGCCGCCGAGCCGGTGCCGAAGTCGAACAAGCTGATGAAGCTCACCGCCGACCTCGGCGAGGGAGCGCCGCGCACGATCGTCGCTGGCATCGCACTCGCCTACAAGCCGGAGGAACTCGTCGGCAAGCAGGTGATCGTGGTGGCGAACCTCCAGCCCGCGAAGCTAATGGGCGTCGAGTCGCAGGGGATGGTGCTCGCCGCCTCGCTCGACGGCAAGCCGGTATTGCTCCATCCGGCGGCCCAGGTCCCCAACGGCACGCAAGTCAAGTGAGCGCGCCGGGTCCGATCGATTCCCATTGTCATCTCCAGAGCCTGCCGCCTGAGGAGCGCGAGCGCGCCCTCGACGCGGCGCGCGAGCGGGGAG
>DASWQX010000007.1:0-2178 GCA_036403495.1 Thermoanaerobaculia bacterium | reverse complement strand
GACTCCTTCAAGGCCACCGACTTCGACCAGGACATCACCTGGCTGGACGGCTTCTTCGCCCGCTGGCCCCAGAAAGACACCAACAGCCGCTAGGCTTCGAGATACGGCACCAGCAGCCGCTCGATCCCCCGCGCCCGGCCGGTCGCCTCGTCGACGTCGATCACGGCGCCGGCGAGGCGCACGTCCTGCTTGGCGACCTCGAAGGAGGAGGGGGTCTGGAGGAGGAAGCGCTTGAGGACCTTGTCGGCCCGCATGCCGATCACCGACTCGTAGGGGCCGGTCATGCCGGCGTCGGTCTGCAGCGCCGTCCCCTTGGGGAGCACCCGCTCGTCGGCGGTGGGGACGTGGGTGTGGGTGCCGATCACGGCGCTCACCCGGCCGTCGAGGTAGAAGCCCATCGCCTGCTTCTCGCTCGTGGCCTCGGCGTGGAAGTCGACCAGGATCACCTTGTACTTGGGATCGAGCCCCTTGAGCAGCCGGTCCGCCTTGTGGAACGGCGAGTCGAGGTTGCTCATGAAGACCATCCCCTCGAGGTTGATCACCGCGACCGGGATGCCCGCCGCCGTCTCCCCCAGGTGCAGCCCCCTGCCGGGGTTGCCGTCGGGATAGTTGGCGGGACGCAGGAGCTTGGGGTGGCGCTCCAGCAACTCCATCGCCTCTTTCTTGTCCCAGACGTGGTTGCCGGTCGTATAGACGTCGATGGGCAGATCCTCGATCTCCCGCAGCACGTCCGGCGTGACGCCGAAGCCGCCGGCGGAGTTCTCGACATTGACCACCACGTAGTCGGCGCGATGCTGATCGACCAGCCGGGGGAGCAGGCGCTGGAGGGCTCGCCGCCCCGGCTTGCCGATGACGTCGCCGACGAAGAGGAGCTTCATGCCTGTCGTCTCCTCGTCGCTACCGGGCGTACTCGACCGACCGCGTCTCGCGGATCACCGTCACCTTGATCTGGCCGGGATAGGTCAGCTCCTGCTCCACCTTGCGGGCGATGTCTTTCGACAGCCAGAGCGCCTGCTCGTCGCCGATCTTGCCGCTATCGACGATGATGCGGATCTCGCGGCCGGCCTGGATGGCGAAGGTCTTCTGCACCCCCTTGAAGCTCGACGCGATCTCCTCCAGCTTCTCCAGCCGCTTGACGTAGGTCTCCAGCACCTCGCGGCGGGCGCCGGGGCGGGCGGCCGAGAGGGCGTCGGCGGCGGTGACCAGCACCGCCTCTACCGTCTGCGGATCGTAGTCGCCGTGGTGGCAGGCCATGGAGTGGACGACCTCCTCGGTCTCGCCGTACTTGCGCAGCAGGTCGATGCCGATCTGGAGATGGGTGCCGTCCATCTCGCGGTCGATCGCCTTGCCGACGTCGTGCAGCAGGCCGCCGCGGCGGGCGACGGCGATGTTGGCCTTCAGCTCCGCCGCCATGGTGCCGGCGAGGAAGGCGACCTCCTTGCTGTGCTGGAGGACGTTCTGGCCGTAGGAGGTGCGGTAGCGCAGGCGGCCAAGGAGCTTGATCAGCTCCGGGTGCATGCCGGGGATGCCCAGCTCCAGCAGCGCCGCCTCCCCCTCCTGCAGGATCTTCTGCTCGAACTCGGCCTTCACCTTCTCGACGATCTCCTCGATGCGAGCCGGATGGATGCGGCCGTCGACGATCAGCCGCTCCAGCGCCACCCGGGCCACCTCGCGGCGGAACGGATCGAAGCCGGAGAGGATGACCGCCTCCGGAGTGTCGTCGACGATCAGGTCGACGCCGGTCGCCGTCTCCAGGGCGCGGATGTTGCGCCCCTCGCGGCCGATGATCCGCCCCTTCATCTCGTCGTTGGGGAGCATGACGACCGAGACCGTGGTCTCCGACACGTAGTCCGAGGCGGAGCGCTGGATGGCCATGCCGATGATGCGCTGGGCCTGCCGGCCGGCCTGCTCGCGGGCCTCGTCCTCGATGCGCTTGACGATGTGGGCGGCCTCGATCCTGGCCTCGTCCTCCATCACCCGCACCAGCTCCTCGCGCGCCTGCTGGGCGGTGAGGCCGGCGATCTGCTCGAGCTTGACGCGCTCCTCGGAGAACATCCGCTCGAGATCCCCCTCGCGCTTCTCGACGCTCTTCTCGCGCGTGGCGACCCCGCGGTCGAGCTGGGAGAGCTCCTTGTCGCGCCGGGCGAGCTCCTCGCTGCGCTTGTCGAGGCTGTCTTC
>DASWQX010000006.1:0-4207 GCA_036403495.1 Thermoanaerobaculia bacterium | reverse complement strand
CCGGCGTTCTCGCGGCTCCCGAGCACGCCCAGGCGAAGACCGTCGAGGCCTGGATCACCAGCCGCCCAGGCTGGTGGCGGCAGAGGGTCGCGGAGCTCGGCTTCGAGAGCCGCCCGGAACCGGACGGCCTCGGCTTCGTCTTCGTGCCGTTCGGCCATGATCCCGAGGAGGATTTCCGCGCTCATCTCTATTACACCATGGGGGACAGCGACCTCTTCTGAGCCTCCGCGAGACTCAATCCGCGAGGCGGAAGCTCCGCATGCGGCTGAAGCCGGAGATCCTGCCGGCGGCATCTCGCGCCTCGATCCACCAGTAGTGCACCCCCTTGCCGTAGAGGCGGTCCGAGGTCTGAAGGATCTCCACGGGGAGCGCCGCGCGGACCCGCCCTCCCACGACCTTCGAGGAGTCGAGGTCGAAGACGGCGCCGTTGATGCGGGTGACCAGGATGAGCCGGAGCTTCGCGTACGTTCCCGGCGGTACCGCCACCTCGACGGCGTCGCGGACCGGATCGACGGCCGCGCCCGCCGCGGGTCCGAGCACCTGGAGCTCGACGGGCCTAGGCTCCGTCCGCGCCTCGAAGGTGAACGGCCGGATCGTAAGCGCTCCCTCATCCCATTCGTAGACCGCGCTCTCCGGCGCGCCCAGGGTCACCGGCAGGAGCTCGGCTCCGGCGAGGGGCGGCAGTGGATAGACATCCACGCGCGAAGCGGCGAACGGCGGCTGGACCGAATCCCAGACTCCATAGTGGTAGACCTGCGCGATCGGGACCTGCGCCCCGTTCATCAGGAAGTAGGGGTAGCGGGTCAAAAAGATCCGCCGGCCCTGGGGCTCCCGAAGCAGCTCGCCCTGGATCGTCCGCGCCGTCCGGCCCGCTTCGACGTAGGTGCCGACGTCGGCGACGAGGAGATACGCCCAGACGACGGCGAGGAGCCCGACCGCCGCCGGCGCCAGGCTCCTCCAGGGCGGCCGGGTGGCGGCGAAGATCCCGCGTGCCAGGAAGACCGCGCTCATCGCCACTCCCGCCGCGGCCAGGTACCAGTAGCGCCCGTTGCCCGGCACGCACGGCTGGAAGGCGAACGGGACCTGCACGGCGAGCGTCCAGGCCCAGGCGAACAGCCAGAGGCGGGCGAGCGGCCCGAGCGAGTCCCGCCGGAGCCACCAGAGGGCGAGCGGCGCGGCGGCGAGCAGGAGGCAGCCGAGCGCGGCGCCGAGGTGGCTCGGCTCCCGGCCGAAGACGGGCAGGTGGAGCAGGTCGATCGAGGCCGCGAGATCGTGGGCCATCTGCCGGAGCTGCGGCGCGAGGAGGCGCTGGCTGTATTCGTCGTAGCCACCGACGAACACGCCGAAGATCCGCCGGCGCAGCAGGAGATAGAGCCCGAGGGCGCCGAAGAACGGCAGGTACCCCAGGGGAAGCGCGGCATGCCGGCGACCCGGGGCCACCCTCATCCCGAGCAGGTGGTCGTAGGCGACGAGCAGGCCGGGGAGCACGGCGCTCTCCTCGTAGGAGCCGAGCGCGAGGACGAAGAGCAGGATCGACAGCCCCCAGGCGCCCCAGGATCCGCTCTCCCGAAAGCCCTGGTAGGCGAGCAGCGAGCCGAGCAGGAAGGCGGCGCCATAGAGCGTTGCGAAGCTGGCGCTGAAGACGACCGCGTTCGGGTGCAGGGGGTAGATCGCGAACAGGAGCGCCACGGCCCACGGCGTGAACGCGGCTTCGCGGTCGAGCCGGCGGACGATCGCCCAGACCAGCGCCACGTTCACTCCGTGGATGAGCAGATGGACGAGGTTGTAGCCCAACGGGTGGCCGCCGAAGGCGGCGATCTCGATGCCATACAGCAGGGTCGAGACCGGGCGGTAGAACTTGACCACCGAGATCCCCAGCCAGGGCGAGGAGAGCTGGGCCCAGAGGCCCTGCCAGGGCGGGTGCTCGCCCAGGTACCGGATGAGGAGGAAGTCCTCGCTGGTGAACGGGCGGCCGAGCGCCCGGGCGTAGAACGCCAGCACGGCGGCGGCCAGGGCCAGCGCCGGGAAGTATCGCGCCGGGAGAGATGGCGCCAGCCGGCCGTTCATCGGCTCCGGCGCCTACCACTCATGCTCGTGGGTCTTCTGGAAGATCGTGTCGTGCGGCGCCGAGCGCTCGCTCTCGGGCCGGCCGTTCGTGTAGTAGTAGAACGAGACCGACTTGCGGCTCCGACCCTCGGGACAGGCGAGCGGCGTGGGGTGGCCGTGGAAGGAGAAATCCGTGGTGCTGAAGACCACCGTCCGGTTGAAGACAGGGAGGATTCTCTCCTCGCAGCGCGTCATCCCGCGGTCCCAGAGCTCCAGATGGCCGCCGTACTCCTCTTCCCAGTCGTGGTTCAGATAGACCAGCAGGTTGAGGCGCCGGTCGAGCTTCATCAGCGGGTGCCAGTTGAAATCGGTGTGGACCTTCAGGAAGCCCCCCGACAGGATCTGGTGCGGCCCGGCGCCGCCGAAGTAGGGATCGGGGATCAGCCCCTCGATCCCGGTCAGCTCCTCCAGAAAACGGAGGACCGGCGGCGCGCTCATCTCGTAGAGGAAATCGCGCAGGTTCCGCTTCAGCGGCGAGGTGTAGCGATAGCCCAGCTTCTTTTCGGTGGCGTTGTCGAACTTCGCCCACTCGATCTCGTCCGGAGTCGGGAAGTCGGCCAGCACGGTCTCCAGGGTCTCGTCGGGAAACAGACCGTCGAGGACGATGTGCGGGAAGGGGCGGGCGGAGACGTAGGCGTCGCGCAGCGGAGCCGGATCGGTCTTGAGGTTCATCGCGGGGAGTCTACCGCCCGGGCGGCGAGGGAATCTCCGGCGGCCAGCGCGGCGGGATCGAGCTCGCCGTCGACGGCGCGCAGGTTCTCGGCGAGATGGACGGGATCGGAGCTCGACGGCAGCGGCACGAGGCCTCGCGCGAGGTTCCAGCGCAGCACCACCTGCGCCGGAGTGCACTGGTGCCGGCCAGCCAGCTCCGCCAGCACCGGCTCGGCGAGGAGCCCCGCCGCCGACAGCGGCGAGTGGGCCATGAGGCCGATCCCCCACTGCCGGCAGCAGTCGACGACGTCGCCATTCGGCTTGTAGGGAGAGTGCGCGATCTGATTCACCGCCGGTCTCTCCGGCCCCAGGGCGTCGAGATGCTCAAGGCCGAAGTTGCTGACCCCGACGCCCTCGGTCAATCCCCGTTGCGCCAGATCCCGCATCGCCTCCCAGGTCTCCGCGAGCGGAACCGGGTCGAGCTCGATCTCGCCCTGGGCGTCCCGCGGGACGGCTCGCCGCTCGAACTCCTTCCAGCCTGCCTCCTCTGGTTCTCCCAAGGGGCCAGAATGCTTCCAGGCCTCGGGTGCGTGCAGGAGATAGAGATCGAAGGCCTCGATACCGAGCCGCAGAAGTGAGTCCTCGCAGGCCCGCCGCAGCGCCGCCGGCCGAAAGCTGGTCCGCCAGGCCTTGCCGACGAGGAACAGATCGCTTCGTGGAGCGAGGCGCAACGCCCGTCCCACGGTCCGCTCGTTGCCGTAGAGCTCCGCCAGATCGAACAGATGATATCCGGTGGTGACCGCCGATCGCACCGCGCCTTCCAGGTCGACGCGCCGCCCCCCCGGACGGAACGGGGAGCAGCCGAAACCGATAGGGGGCATTCTCATGGCACGAGGAAGGCGGTGAAGAACCTGTCGAGCGCGCGGGCGGTGTTCTCCGGGCGGAACGACGCCGCCGTGGTCTCTCCCCCCTGGCGCAGACGCGCGAGGAGAGGCGCCTCCTCGGCGCAGCGATCCATCAGGTCGCAGACCCGCTCGACCAGCTCGTAGACCTCGTGGTTAGTGAACACCACGGCGTTTTCGCCGTCGCGCAGGAAATCGCGCCCCCCGACCGCCTCGTAGCAGATCGGGATGCACCCCGCGGCCATCGCTTCCGGCACCGTGGTGTTGAACGCTTCGAGCGAGTTGACGTTGACCAGGAACATCGAGGTCCGCATCAGCTCGGCAACTTCCCGGTGCGTCCGTCCGGTCAGCGGCATCAGGGACCAACCCGGCCGCCGCGCGATCTCGCGGGCGAGCAGGGCGCCGGCGATCTCCTCGTCGGGGATGCCGGCGAGACGGTACCCCTCCTTGGTCACGAGCAGCACCCGATGCTCGCGCGCCTCGAGGGGGGAGACCGCGCCGGGGGCGAAGAAGTGGGGAGCGATGAAGGGAGGAACGAGCGCCGGCGA
>DASWQX010000005.1:0-5056 GCA_036403495.1 Thermoanaerobaculia bacterium | reverse complement strand
CCGTCCTCGACGCCGAACCGGGGATTCACGGTCGGGTTGACCCCCAGGGACGGGTTGGCGCCGTAGGTCTGGTTGGCGGAGGTGACGAAGCGGTTCGCCGCGTTCGAGCAGTTGTAGCACTCGGCGAAGAGCTGGAGGTTGGTCTCCCAGACCTTGAAGCCCTTCGAGAGCCGCAGATCGAGCTCGACGAAGTCCGGCTGGCGGAAGCTGTTGCGGTCGAAGTGGACGCCGTTGACGGTCGGCCGGTCGGTGCCGCTGTTGCCGTCGTTGTTGAGGTCGCGGCCGGCGAGGCCGGTATAGGGCGAGCCGGTGGCGTAGCGGAAGGAGCCGGAGAGGCCGAGCCCCCACCACGGGCTCTGCCAGACGCTGTTGACCACGCCCTTCCAGCGCTGGTCGCGGTTGGAGTAGCCGTAGTTGAGGTCGAGGTTGTTGAAGTCCTCGGGCTGGATGCCGGAGAAGTTGCGCTCGTTGGAGTCGTTGTCCTTGTCCTCGGACCAGGTCACGGCCGCGTAGATGCTGAAGCTGTCGGCGAAGCGCCGGTTGAGGGTCGCCGTGGCCCCCACGTACTTCGACCGCCCGTCGGACTTCAGGGTGGTGATGCGGCTGTAGTAAGTGTTCGGCAGGGTCGAGCTGTAGGACGGCAGGCCGTTGGGCGCCGTCGTGCCGGAGTAGACGCGGTTGATGTCCGTCAGGCGCTCGAGCTGCTTGCCCTCCGCGTAGGTGAAGTCGAAGGCCAGGGAGGTACGGGCGAACATCTCCCGCTCGGCCCCGAGCGTGAAGCGGTCGGTGTAGGGGTTGTCGAAGTTGGGGTCGATGGCGAAGACGCCCGGCTTGGCGATGTTGGTGATGCGGCCGAAATCGATCGGCGCGACGCCCACGGGATTGAAGTCGCCCCCCCAACCGGGCGACAGCGGATCGGTCGGGGGACCCGTCACCGTGCCGCCGGACTGCTGCGAGTTGATGATGTACTGGGTCGCCCGGATGCCGTTCGAGGTCAGGAGCTGGGCGAAGAGGATGGCCGGGGTGCGGCTCCAGTAGCGGCCGATCGAGCCGCGGACCGCGGTCTTCTCGTCCGGGGCCCAGGCGATGCTGAGGCGGGGCGAGATGTTGTTGTTGGAGTCCGGGACCTTGCCGTTCAGCTTGAACGAGCCGTTGGCGTTCACGTCGTTCTGGTTGAGGACCGGATCGTTCGGGTTGTCCAGGTTCTCCCAGCGCACGCCCGCGGTCACCGTGAGGTTGGACGCCACGAACCACTGATCCTGCAGGAACAGGGCGGACTCCTTCTGCCGGAACTTCGCCTGGCCCGCCTGGTCGGCGGTCAGACCGTTGAGGCCGCCGAACTGGCGGAACTGGGCCCAGCGGCCGGCGAGCAGGTCCGCCTCATTGTTGAAGACGTAGACGCCGCGCCAGTTCCCCTTGAAGACCTGGTCGATGCCGGTGTCGTTGTAGTCGACGCCCCCCTTGATGACGTGCTTGTCGAGCAGATAGCTGACGGTGTCGCCGACCTCCTTGCGGTCGTTCGTCGAGGTGATCGGCAGGAAGCTCACCTCGCCATAGCTGATGCCCGGGATCTGGACCTCGGCCAGGTTGAGCCCCTTGTCCGCGCGAGGGGTGTCTTCCTTGACGTAGTTGAGGTTGAGGTCGTTCAGGAGGTTGGCGCCGAACTGGCCGGAATACTGGCCGACCCAGGTCTTCGCGGTCATCTCTTCGAGGCCGTTGTGGCTCGCGGTCTGGCTCGGGGAGCTGGAGGTGCCGTTTTCGCCGGTGTACTTGGCGATGTTGCCGCGCGCCGTGATCCGGTTGGCGTCGTTGATCTGATAGTCGAGCCGGCCGAAGGAGACGTTGCCGTTGCGGGTCTGCGCGAAGCTGGCGGGGCTCGACAGCGCCGGATACTTGGCGAAGACCGCCGGATCGAGCACGGTCGACGAGATCGGCACCGTGATGTCCTGCTTCTGGTTGTCGTAGGAGAGGAAGTAGAAGAGCTTGTCCTTGACCAGCGAGCCGCCCAGCGAGGCGCCGAACTCGTCCTTCTTCTGGTCGGCCGGCTTGGTGGTGCCGTTGAAGGTCTGGCCGGGCGCCGTGTGCGGCGTCGCGAAGTCGGAGATCAGGCTCTGCGGCTGGTTGTAGTAGAAGGCCGAGCCGTGCAGGTTGTTGGTGCCGCTCTTGGTGATGACGTTGACGAAGCCGCCGCCCGACCGGCCGAACTCGGCCGAGGCGCCGTTGGTGATCACCGAGAACTCCTTGACCGACTCCTGGGAGAGCGAGAGCGGCGCGCGCCCTTCCGCGGCGCCCGTGGAGCCGCCGAAGAAGGCGTTGTTGTAGTCCACGCCGTCCACCGTAATGTTGGTGTTGATGCCGCGCTGGCCGGAGATGGACAGGTTGCCGCGTTCGGAGTCGGTGCGCGTCTCGGGGGTCAGCAGCACCAGGTTCTTGAAGTCGCTGCCGGGGGTCGGCAGGTTCTTGAGCTGCTCGGTCTGGATGGTGGTGCCGACCTGGGTGTTGGTGACCTCGACGGTCGGCGTCTCGGCGGTGACGGTGATGGTCTCCGATACCCGCGCGCTCTGCAGGGTGAAGTTCACCGACGGCGTCGAGCCGATGAGCAGGCGGACGCGCTCGGCGGTCGCCGTGGCGAAGCCGTCGAGGGAGGCGGAGACGTTGTAGGTGCCGGTGGGCAGGTTGAGGATGATGTAGAAGCCCTTGGCGTCGGTGACGGCCATCTGGCGCAGGCCGGTCTCCGTGTTGACCGCCTCGACGGTGACCCCCGGCAGGGAGGCCTTGGCGCCGTCCTCCACGGTGCCGGAGATCCGGCTCGTGGTGACGTCGGTCTGGGCGAACGCCGCCCCGGCCAGTCCGAAGAGGACAAGCAAGGCCGCTAAAGTATAAGTCCAGCTAGTTTTACAGACACGCACCATGATCGGAGCCCTCCTTGAGAGTGCGTAAGTTTCGGCAGATTCTAGCCGGGAGCGACGGACCGTCCGTGAGCCTGGAGCGACCTTCCTGTGACAGGCCGGTGGCAGCGGTTCGTCCCTCCCCCTGTGCTAAGCTTGGTCCGCGAGTGCGGTGACTTGAACGGCGGGATTATAACGCCGGGACCGCCCTCCGCAACCCCCGATCTTCCGAAACAACTGCGAAAAGAGCGACGATGCGTCCCGACGATCCGCCCCTGGTGAGCGTCATCATGGGGAGCAAGTCCGACTGGGAGACGCTCGTCCACGCGGTTGAGATGCTCGCCCGGTTCGGCGTTCCCCACGAGCGCCACATCGTCTCCGCCCACCGCACGCCGGACTGGATGGCTGAGCTCGCGCGTGGCGCCGAAGGGCGGGGGATCGAGGTGGTGATCGCCGGCGCCGGCGGCGCCGCCCACCTGCCCGGCATGGTCGCGGCGCAAACGCTGCTGCCGGTGCTCGGCGTCCCCGTGCAGAGCCACGCCCTTAACGGCCTGGACTCCCTGCTGTCGATCGTCCAGATGCCCTCCGGCGTGCCGGTGGGGACGCTCGCCATCGGCAAGGCGGGAGCCGCCAACGCCGCCCTGCTCGCCGTCCGCATCCTCGCCACCACCCGGCCGGAGCTGCGCGAGGCGCTGCGCGCGTTCGTCGACGAGCAGACCCGCCGGGTGCGGGCCGAGAAGCTCCCCTGAAGCCCGCCATGGAGTGGATCATCCCGCCCGGCGCCACCGTCGGCGTCCTCGGCAGCGGCCAGCTCGGACGTATGTTCGCCATCGCGGCGCGGCGGATGGGCTACCGCGTCCACACCCTCTCGCCCGATACCGACACCCCCACCGGCCAGGTCGCCGACCGCGAGATCGTCGCCGCCTACGACGACCTCGACGCCGTCCGCGATTTCGCCCGCGGGGTGGAGGTCGTCACCTTCGAGTTCGAGAACGTCTCCGCCGCCGCCGCCGAGGCCGCGGCCGAGCACGCGCCGGTGCGGCCGGCGGGATCGGTGCTCCACACTACCCAGCACCGCCTGCGCGAGAAGGGGTTCCTGGCCAACGCCGGCATCCCCGTCGCCCCCTTCGCGCCGGTCCGCTCGCTGGAGGAGCTGGAGGCGGCCCTCGGCGCGCTCGGCACGCCGGCGGTGCTGAAGACGGCGGGCTGGGGGTACGACGGCAAGGGGCAGGTGAAGATCGCGGCGCCGGGGGAGGCCGCGGCCGCCTGGGCCGCGATCGGCGGCGAGGAGGCGATCCTCGAGACCTTCGTCGACTTCGACCGCGAGGTCTCGGTGGTGGCCGCCCGTGGCCTGGACGGCGCCTTCGCCCACTTCGGGGTGATCGAGAACCGCCACCAGCGGCACATCCTCGACGTCTCGATCGCGCCGGCCGCGGTGCCGCCGGCGGTGGAGCGGGCGGCGGTCGA
This sequence comes from Thermoanaerobaculia bacterium, assembly GCA_036403495.1. Lineage (GTDB taxonomy): Bacteria > Acidobacteriota > Thermoanaerobaculia > Multivoradales > UBA5704 > DATARR01. Next base: position 701 of record DASWQX010000005.1, on the reverse strand, counting down.
GATCGCCCGCGGCATCCTGGAGGGGCTGGGGGTGGTGGGGGTGCTCTGCGTCGAGATGTTCCTGAAGGCCGACGGCCGCCTGCTGGTCAACGAGCTGGCGCCGCGCCCGCACAACTCCGGCCACCTCACCTTCGACGCCGCCGTCACCAGCCAGTTCGAGCAGCAGCTCCGGGCGATCTGCGGCCTGCCGCTCGGCTCCCCCGAGCTCCTCCGCCCCGCCGCCATGGCCAACCTCCTCGGCGACCTCTGGGCAGCGGGCGAGCCCGACTGGGCCGCCGCCTGCCGCTATCCCGACGTCAAGCTCCACCTCTACGGCAAGGCCGCGGCCCGGCCCGGGAGGAAGATGGGGCACCTGACGGCCCTGGCCTCGACGCCGGAGGCGGCGCTGGCCAAAGTGGTGGCGGCGAGAAGGGCGCTGACGAAGGGGTAGCGGTAGCGTAGGCCCTCATCACCCCGGCCCTCTTCTCCCATCCCTCCGCCCGCCCTGACGGGGAGAAGAGGGAGTGGTTAGTCTAAAAACTTTCAGAATCGATGTCTTAATTCAGCTTGGCCTTGGCTTCGGCGTTGGCCCCGCCCAAGCCCTCACCCCCGGCCCCTCTCCCGTCCCCCGCCCACGCTCCCTCACCGGGAGAGGGGAGACAAGCAACGCAAGGATTCAGGAGTAGCCTCATCGCAGGGCCCCCCTCTTCTCCCCGGTGAGG
>DASWQX010000004.1:0-5468 GCA_036403495.1 Thermoanaerobaculia bacterium | reverse complement strand
GGTCACCTACGCGCACCCGAGCCTGGAGCCGATCCTGGAGCGCACTCTGGGCGTGCCGATCTTCCAGGAGCAGCTGCTGCGCGTCGCCATGGTGGCGGCCGGCTTTTCCGGCGGCGAGGCCGAGGAGCTGCGGCGGGCGATGGGCTCGAAGCGCTCGGTCGAGCGGATGCAGGCGATCGTCGAGAAGCTCCGCCGCGGGATGGCCGAGCGGGGGATCACCGGCAAGGCGCAGGACGAGATCGTGCAGGGGATCAGCGCTTTCGCCCTTTACGGCTTCCCGGAATCGCACGCCGCCAGCTTCGCCCTGATCGCTTACGCCAGCGCCTACCTGAAGGCGCATCACCCGACCGCCTTCTACCTCGGGTTGCTCAATGCCTGGCCGATGGGTTTCTATCACCCGGCGACGCTGGTCAAGGACGCGCAGCGGCACGGCGTCGAGGTGCGGCCGGTGGACGTCCAGACCTCGGGGGTGCTCTGCCGCTGGGAGGACCGCGAGTTGCGCGAGGGGGAGCGCGATCCGCGCACCGGCGAGGCGCCGGCGGCCGGGGCGATCCGCCTCGGCTTCCGCTTCGTGCGCGGCCTGCGCGGCCGGGCGGCGCTGTCGATCGAGACCGAGCAGGCGCGGGCCCTGTTCGCAGACGCCGGCGACCTGGTGCGCCGCTGCGACCTCCAGGAGGGCGAATTGCAGCGGCTGGCAGCAGTGGGAGCGCTCGCCGCGCTCGGCCTCTCCCGCCGCGCCGCCCTCTGGCAGGTGGCGCGCTTGGCCAAGCCCGCCGGCCCCCTGCTCGACCGCCTCCCCGACCCCGAGCCCTCACCCCTCCCCGAGATGACGCCGGCCGAGGAGACGAAGGCCGATTACAGCGGCGTCCAGCTCACCCTGGGGCCCCACCCCCTCGCCTACCTGCGCGACCAGCTCGCGAGGAAGGGAGTGACCACCGCCACCGGCCTCGACGCCCTGCCGAACGGCGCCCGCGTCCGCACCGCCGGCTCGGTGATCGTCCGCCAGCGCCCAGGCACCGCCAAGGGGCTCCTCTTTATCACCCTGGAGGACGAGACCGGCATGTCGCAGGCCGTGGTCCCCCCGGACCTCCTCCAGCAGCACCGCAAGCTGATCGTGGGTTCCCCCGGCCTGGTGGTCGAAGGGGTCTTGCAGAAACGCGACGGGACGATCTCGGTGAAGGGAGAGAAGTTCTGGTCGCTCAAGGAGCTGGTGGAAGTGCCCAGCCACGATTTCCGGTAGCATGCCGCTCTGAATCGCTCTAAATCCCCGCCTTCTCGGCAACCGCGGCAAGAAAGCGGCGGAGGCCGGCAATACCCGCTTTATACTCCCGCTGAATTTTTGAATGATCTACGAGGGAGTACCCGTGAGCGATGAGATTGCGCAAACCAACGGCGCTACGCATTTCCTCGGCCAGATCCCGATCGATCGCTCGCCGGTCCGCCAGAATAAGAAACGTCGAAGCCGCATCATCGGGAGGTCCCCAATTCTCTTCGGCGACCCAGTGGGACGCGAGATCAATGATCTCCTGGATCGCCAGGAACAGATAGAAGCTCGCAACGTCCCGTTCCTTGATCTCCGCGAGGAATTCCTGCTCGGGCCGAGCCAGAATCGTTTCAGCGTCGGTCAGCCAGGCCGAAGCCCGGCCAATCTTCTTCTGGACGACGTCAAACCTAACCATCGCTCACCCTCTCCCGTAGGTGCTGAATCATCGTCCTGTTGATCCTCCGTGCTATAGGCGCCCAATCCCACCAATCCACCATCGCCTTTACTTTGGAGAGAGTCCAGAGCCCCTCTTCCCGCTCGAAGATCAAAATGCCGTCGCGGGTAATCTCGAAGCGCAGGAGCGGTGGGGCCTCGTTCAGATAGACGACGTCGACCTCATGCTGGGCAGCACGCGCCAGATCGGCCTCCACATGGAGACGTACCGACCGCGTATCCGGATCGAGCAGAAGTCCCAGATCCACATCGCTTCCCTTCCGCGCTTGGCCTCGCGCCGTCGAGCCGAAGAGCACAGCGAGCTTTACCTCGGAAAGGGAGGCGGCGTGCTGGCGGAGGCGCTCCAGAAGGTCCATACCGGCTATCTTACCTCTCGGTGACTCCTTCGGGAGAAGCCTGGTTCTCCCAAGGTGGATAGAATCTGCGCCGCCCAGTCGTTCGGGAAGATAGGCGGGGAGATAGCATCATCGACGTCCAATCCGACCCCCACCTCCCCACCGTCATCCTCGGCGCCGGCGCCGCCGGCCTCCTGGCGGCCATCTTCGCGGCCTCCGGCGACCGCCGCGTCCTGCTGCTCGAACGCACGCGCGATGGCGGCCGGAAAATCCTGGTCAGCGGCGGCGGGCGGTGCAACATTCTCCCTTCCGCCCTCGATCCCGGTCGTTTCGTCACCGATTCCTCGCCCAACACGCTGCGCAAGATCCTCGGCTCGTGGCCGCTCGCCGAGCAGCGCCGCTTCTTCGAGGAGGAGGCCGGAATCCCGCTGGCGCTGGAGCCCGACACGGGCAAGCTTTTTCCCGTCTCGAACAGCAGCCGGCAGGTGCGCGACCGCCTCCTGGACCTCGCGCGGCGGCGCGCCGTGGAGATCCGTTTCGAGGCCCTGGTCGAGAATCTCGAGCCGCCGCGCCAGGATCAGCCCTGGACGGTGCGCCTCGCGGGAAGCGAAGCGATCGCGGCCGCGGCCGTCGTCGTCGCCACCGGGGGCCTCTCGCTGCCGGGGACGGGGAGCGACGGGACCGGCCTCGAAATCGTCCGCTGCCTCGGGCACACGATCCATCCCACCTATCCGGCCTTGACGCCGCTGACCCTCGATCCGCCGCGCTACGCCGGGCTCGCCGGCCTCTCGCGCACCGTGACCCTCCTCGCGCCCGCTCCCAGGCGGACCGCCACGGCCCAGGGTGGATTCCTCTTCACCCACCGCGGCTACAGCGGACCGGCCGTCCTCGACCTCTCCCATCTCGCGGTGCGCTCGCGCCTGGCCGGCGGAGCTCCGCAACCCTTCTTCGTGCAGTGGACGGAGCTCGACGCCGATTCCTGGGACTGGCTCCTGCGCGAGGGGACGGGGACCGTGATCGCCCTCCTCCGGCGGCACTTGGAGGAGCGCCTCGCCGAAGCGCTGCTCGCGGACGCCGGCGTGGAGGGCTCCCGCGCCTTTCCCCAACTCCGCCGCGAGGAGCGGCGGCGGCTGGTGGAGGCGCTCACCCGTCATCCCCTCCCCTGGAGCGGCGACGAGGGGTATCGCAAGGCCGAGGTCACCGGCGGCGGCGTGGCCCTCGCGGAGATCGATCCGCGCACGCTGGAGAGCCGCCTCCACCCCGGCCTGTTTCTCTGCGGTGAAATCCTGGACGCCTTCGGCCCGATCGGCGGCTACAACTTCCTCTGGGCCTGGGCCACCGGGCGGGCGGCGGGGCTCGGGACCCTCGCCTCCCCCTCCGTTCCCTCGAGTTAGCGGCCGATGAAGCGCCAGAGGAGCAGCAGCCCGATGGCGCAGATCACGGACATGAAGAAGCCGGCGGGGTGGAACTTCGAGCCCGGCGCGGGCTTCGAGATCAGGCCGCCCAAAAAGCCGCCGATCAGGGAGCCCAGGATGCCGATACACACCGTCGCGATGAAGCCCATCTTGTCATTGCCCGGCAGCAGGGCGCGAGCGATCAGACCTACCACAAAACCCGTGATGATCGACCAGAGCACGTGGAAAATCGACATGATTCGCCTCCTCGTCTTGGTTCGGAAAAGGGTGATTGACTGAGCCCGAGTCTACTACACAGTTCAGCGCGCCGGGGGCACCTGTACTAAACTTCGTCCCAACCGAAAAGAGGACCGCCCATGGCAATCGAGAACATCTCCGACACCGCGCGCTGGGTCGCCGTCTACCGCGTCATGGAGAGCGCGCGTCCCGACGCGATCTTCCGCGACCCGTTCGCCGAGAGGCTGGCCGGCTCTCACGGACAGGACATCGTGAACGAGATGCACCAGGGCCGCGCCATGGCGTGGCCGATGATCGTGCGCACCGCGGTGTTCGACGAGATCATCCTCGAAGCCGTGCGGACCAAGAAGATCGACCTCGTGATCAATCTCGCCGCCGGCCTCGACGCCCGCCCCTGGCGCCTGCCGCTGCCCCCGGCTCTCCACTGGGTGGACGTCGACCTGCCAGGGATTCTCCACTACAAGACCGAGACGCTGAAGGACGAGGTGCCCGTCTGCCGGTACGAGGCGGTGGCGGCCGACATGACGGACGCCGCCGTGCGCCGCGAGATCTTCGCCCGCCTCGGCGCCGGCGCCGCGAACGCTCTTGTGGTCACCGAGGGCCTGCTCGTCTACCTCGAAGCCGAGCAGGTCGCGGCGCTCGCCACCGATCTCCATGCCCAGCCGAGTTTCAAGGAGTGGCTGATCGATCTCGCAAGCCCGCAACTGCTCCAGCGGATGTCGAAGACCTGGGGCAAGCAGCTAGCCGCGGGCGGCGCCCCCTTTCGCTTCGGCCCGGAAGAGAGCACCGCGTTCTTCCTCCCCTACGGCTGGCGCGAGGTGGTCTACCGCTCCCTCTGGGAAGAAGCGAACCGCCTGCACCGCACCATGAAGGGAGCCTGGCTCTGGAACCTGATCGGACGCCTGGCCTCCAAAAAATCCCGCGAGTCCTTCCGACGCTTTTCCGGGCTCGTGCTGCTCGAACGGATTTGAGCCACGGGTCGTGTAGAATCGCCACCAGATCACCTATCGGCGGCCAACGCCAGGAGGACACCATGGCCAAAGGCAACAACGCGCAGAAGAAAGAGACCAAGAAGCCCAAAAAGAACGCAGTGGTCAAGGGCGCGGCCGCAAGCGCTCCGAAGGACTCCAAGAAGAAGTAGCGGTCTCTCCCAGGGCCTGCCCTTCCCGGGGCAGGCCCCTCCTCCCCCCACGCCTCTCTCGGCCGCAGAAGGCTTTCACTTCAACCGCAAACCTCGACCGAAGGCGGTAGAGACGTTCCAGGTCATCAACGACAACCCTCCGGAGGCCACGGGGACCGCGGAACGTCTCCGACGGAGAGGGATCGTTCCAAACTGGCGGTATCCCTCGGGGGCACGCAAACGTCCTTTTTCGAATGACAACGACAACTGCAGTTTGGTTTGCCCGCGAAGGTCGGCATCAATCCGGACCCACGTTGCCCCGGCGGAGACGTTCCGCGGTCCCCGTGACCTCCGGAGGGTTGTCGTTGATGACCTGGAACGTCTCTACCGCCTCCGTCGAACGGGTTCCGAGGCTGTTAGTCCCTTACCAGAGGGATCTTAGTCCCTTACCAGAGGGATCTTAGTCCCTTACCAGAGGGATCTTAGCCAAACTGGTAACGATATTACGTCCTTTTTACGTCATTACCTCTTTGGCGAGAGCGGGTACCAGAAAGAGGCGTCTGAGTTTCAACGCTGCACAGATGACCCTCTGACCGAGTCGCGTGACGTAGTACTTGTAGGTACAGCCGATCTTCTTGACCAGA
>DASWQX010000003.1:0-9948 GCA_036403495.1 Thermoanaerobaculia bacterium | reverse complement strand
TATGCCATGGCGGCTGCCCGCACGACCGCTACGTGCGAGCCCACCGTGGGGTCTCCGGTGACGAGAGCTGCTGCGGCTGGTCGCCGCTGCTCGCGGACCTGGCATCGGCTCTCGGAAAACACGCGCGGCACCACCAGCCCGGAGCAATTCCGTGACTCCGAGCTATTTTCAGAAAGGAGTGAAAAATGGCAGTCAACCGGTCAGATTTGGATGCCCTCACGGGCAAGCTGCGGGACTTCGCAAAGGGCCTGCCCGATCAGGAGCAGAACATCCTGCAGTGGATCCTGGTTCGCGCCAAGGCCTCGGAGTCGGAGCTGCTGGACGACGATCTCGACGCGGCAGCCGGCGGCAAGCTCCAGGTCACCTGGTCACGTGGGACTCCGGAGTAGTCATGCCAGCGGGCCGGCTGGAAGCTCGCCGCCTCGTGAGCGGCCGGGGCACGCACGCGGCAATCTCTCGCGGCGGCGCGGTTTCCAGCCAGCCTTTCTTTTAGAGGCCCACTGATGGCAGATGCGTACGAGCCGCCTCCTGCGGAGGGAGGCACGCGGCCGCGGGTGCTGTTCGTCGACTCGCAGAACCTACCCGAGTGGAGGGCGCTGTCGCCCTTCGCTGATCTCTCCGCCATGGCGCTCCCCGGCCGCGCTTATCTGCTCAATGATCTGACTCCCGGCCGCGGCTGCGAGCTCGACCGTTGTCTTGAGATCGCGGCCTCCCATGGGGGGCGCTTCGACTGTGTCATCGGCGAATGCACCGGTGCTTTTCTCTGGCATGCCCTCTTCCGGCTCGCGGGAGACGAGACACCCTTCGTGATCATTCCCCGCTTCAATCACTGCTACCCGATTCATGCCTACTCCGTGCTGTTGTCGTCTCAGCTTCGCCGTCCCGGAGACCGCCTCTACACCGGGTGCGTGGCGGCGAGCCGTCCCTTCTCGCGGTTCGGGTTCCGCTGCGAGCCCTCCTATCTGCCCGGGGTGGACTTGGAAAGGTTCAGCGCGCTGCCGGCCGCGCGGGCCGATCTGCGCGCCCGGCTCGACCTGCCCGCCGGTCATGACGTCCTCCTGTACACCGGGCGTCTGGCGGCCGACAAGCACGTCCTGGAGCTGATGGACGTCTTTTCCCGCGTCAAGCGCTCCCGCCGGGCCACGCTGGTCATCTGCTACAACTTCTTCGACCAGCCTTATCTCGATCGATGCGAGGCGCGGGCGCGGGCGCTCGGCGACGTCCGCCTCATCTGCCGGCCCAGCTTGCAAACGCTGGTGGAGCATTACAACGCGGCGGACCTCTTCGTGAGCGCCGCGGTCAGCGTGCACGAGACGTTCGGCCGCTCGCCCGTGGAAGCGATGGCCTGCGGCACGCCGCCGGTGGTCGCGGAGTACAACGGATTCCGTGAGACCGTGACGCCTGAGACGGGTTTTCTGGTGCCGCCGGCGACGGACGGCGGCCGCAAAGGACCGGACGTCGGCGGCTTTGCGGACACGGTCCTGGCGGCGCTGGAGGACCGGCCGGCCTTGAAGGAGAAGGAGGAGGCGGGCGTCCGGCGCGCCGGGAGATTCGAGATCGGGAAGACTCTGAAAACGCTGAGCGAACATCTCGCGATCGCTCCCGGCCCGCCGCCGGGCGCCGCCGCAAGCCTCCCGGAGCGCCTGTCGTTCCAGGGCTATCCGCCGGAGCTGCGCAACCTCTGGCCCAGCCTCGAGGGAGAGCCGCTCGCCCCACTGGTCGCCGCCCTCTTCGCCACGGGAGGCCTGCCGGTCCAGCCTACGCGGGAGGCCACGGCGGCCTTCCATGCCTCCTGGTTCGAGGAGTTCTGACATGACACAGGACGCCAAGGCGGCCGCGGCTCACCTCGCCGGCTTCGCCGAGGGGCTCACCAGCCACGAACGGATGCTGCTCGAGAGGATCCTGGCGAAGACTTCGGAGCGCGCGCCGGGGGAGCCTGCGGACGGGGATGCCCCGAGAGGGATGCAGGAGATGATGACCGACTCCTTCGCCGGCCTCCTTGCCGAGCTGAGGACCGAGGGGCCCGGCGGCCGGCCTGCGGCGATACCGGCCCGGCGCGCTGTGTGTCCCGACTGGACCCGGAGAGGCATCCGCGGGCTGCTGCGGCTCACCAGCCTCGGGCTCGCCAAGGGACCTCACGTCACGCGGTATCAAATGTATGCGCAGCTGGGCCGCTTCGGCTCCCAGATGGCGCTCGACTCCCCGGTCCTTTCGATCAGCGACTCCCAGCCGCTGTGCAGGGCGCTCGGCTTCGCGGACGACAAGATCGTCAACGTCACGTATCCGGAGGTCAGCATCACAGCCCTGCCCTTGGCCGACGCCTCCTTCGAGTCGATCGTCAGCGATCAGGTGCTGGAGCACGTCAAAGGCAACCCCCAGGCGGTCATTGACGAGACCTTTCGCGTCCTGCGCCCTGGAGGGATCGCGGTCCACACGACCTGCCTGATCAATCCCATCCACGAGGTCCCCGGCGATTACTGGCGCTTCACCCCCGCCGGCCTCGCGCTGCTGGTGGAGCGCCACGGAAGGGTGCTGGAGCGCGGCGGCTGGGGGAACCTCTGGGTCTGGCCGTACATCCTGCTGGGCATGCGCTACGAGCCGATTCCCCACGCGCGCTGGCACCCCTTTCACTGGCTGGCGACGCACAGCTCCGAGGGGTGGCCGCTCTCCACCTGGGTCGTGGCAAGGAAAGTCGGCTGACCGCCGTCACCGCTTCATTCGGAGCTCTGCAGAGCCTCGAGTGGATCGATGCGGGTCGCCCGCTCTGCCGGCAGATAGCTGGCCAGGAGCACGACCGCCAGGAGCAGGAGCGGCACCAGGGCGAAGGTCAGGGGATCGAAGGGGCTCACCTCGAACAGGAAGGACTCGAGCCAGCGAGTCATGCCCAATGCCCCGGCGATCCCGATCGCCAGACCGACCAGGAAGATCCCGAGCGATTCCCTGAGGATCATCCAGAGAATGCTCCGGCGCTCGGCGCCGATCGCCATGCGGACGCCGATCTCAGGCGCGCGCTGCGTGACCAGGTACGAGATAAAGCCGTAGATGCCGACCGCTCCGAGGATCATGGCGACCGCGGCGGCGATCAGGAACATCCAGACCGAGAAGCTCAGGCGCGCCTGATCCTTCTGGAGGAGCGTCTCCATGGTGGAGATGTTGGAGAGCGGAAGATTGGGATCGATCGCCCAGATCTCCCGCCGCGCGAGGGTGGCCATCGACTCCGGTTTGAGGCCGGTCCGCAGGACGAAGCTCATCTGGCGCGGGACCCAGGCGCCGGCCGTCTTCCCCAGCAGCGAGTAATAGACCAGCGGCTCCGGCTCGTCGGTGAGGCGGCGGTTCCGGATGTCGCCCGCCACGCCGACGACGTTGTACCAGGAGCCCAGGGGGAGGCCCGAATCGGACGGCCGCAGACGCTTGCCGAGGGCGCTCTGACCCGGCCAGAACCGCTTCGCCGCGGCCTCGTTGACGACGACGGCGCCGGTGCGCCGCTCCTCGTCCTGCGGCTCGAGGCTTCGCCCCTCGATCAGCCGCGCTCCCAAGGCCTGGAAGTACCCCGCGCTGACGCGCTCGACCCCCAGGACCGGAGGCGGCGCGCCCGCCGCCACCGGCTGTCCCTCGATCTCGTGCCCGGTCGACGAGGTGCTGCCGCCGAGCGGCAACGACGAGGTCACGGCGGCGGCCGTGATGCCGGGCACGGCTCTCAGCCGGTCGATGGCCTGCTGGAAGAACCGCGCGGCCGCGGCGTCGTCCGGATACTGGGCCTCGGGAAGCGCGACCTGGAACGTCAGGACCTGCCGGACCTGAAACCCGGGGTTGAGGCTCACCAGACGCAGAAAGCTGCGCAGCATGAGCCCGGACCCTGTGAGCAGGATGATCGCCAGGGCGATCTGCGCTCCGACCAGCAGTTGTCGCGCCCGGCGGCGAGACCGCCCCGAGGTGGCGGTGCGGCCGCCACCACTCTTGAGCTCCGTGGCCAGATCCCCGATCAGGGAAGACCGCAAAGCCGGGAGGAGCCCGAACAGACCGGTGGTCAGCAGGGAGAGAGTCGCAGTGAACAGGAGGACCCGGCTGTCGAGCCTCACCTTCTCCAGGCGAGGCAGCTCGGCGGGGCCGAGCACGCGCAGCAGATGGAGGCCGCCGAAAGCGAGCAGCAGCCCGACGGCTCCGGCGGCCAGCGCCAGCAGCAGGCTCTCCGCCAGGCCGCCGCCGATCAAAAAGCTTCGTGTCGCCCCCAGGGAGGTCTGGATCGCCATCTCCCGCCGCCGGCCTTCCCCACGGATGATCAGCAGGTTGGCGACGTTGGCGCAGGCAATCAGCAGGACGAACCCGACGGCCCCGAGTAGGATCCAGAGCGCCTTGCCGAAGTCTCCCACGATGTCGTCCCGCAGAGGGTGCACGACCGCCGCGAGCCCGGCCTTGGACAGGACCGGCGCCGCATCGTCCCCCGGGAACCGGCGCTCCAGACCGACGAGCGCCCGGTTCAGATCGGACTGCGCTTGCGCGATCGACACTCCCGGGACGAGGCGGCCGACACCGGTATACGTCAAGTCTCCAAGCGGAGCGCGGAGCGGATCCACGGCCAGCGGCACCCAAAGCTCGATTCGCGGGCGGGGAAAATCGAAGCCCGGCGGCATGACGCCAACCACCTCCCGCCCTACGCCGTTGATCCTCACGGTCTTGCCGAGAATGCCGGGATCGGCGCCGAAGGAGCGGCGCCAGAGCTGGTCGCTCAGCACGACGACCGCGGGAGCGCCGGGGTGCCCCTCCTCCGGCGTCAATCCGCGGCCCAGGCCGGGCGCGACGCCGAGCAGCCGAAACAGCGAAGGCGTCGTCTCCACCCCGCGCACACGCTCGGGCGTCTCGCCGCCTGTCAAGTTAACCGCGAGCTCACGGTAGATGGCCATATCTGCGAGGCCGTGCCCTTGCTGGCTGTAGAGGAGGTAGGTCCCCTGCGACTGGGGCATGCTCCGGAGGTTGAGCCCCGGAGCCATGTGCCACAAGCCGACGAGGCGAGCCGACTCAGGGTATGGCAGCGGATCGAGGAGGACGCCGTTGACGACGCTGAACACCGTCACCACCGAGCCGATCCCGACCGCCAGCGTCAACAGGCAGAGCAGCGATAATTCCGGGGAATTCCACAGCCTGCGTACGGCGTGGCGTAATTGCAGGACAAGGCTCATTTCCGCGATACGATCCAGAATCTACCGCACTCGTCAAATCTAGCATAGCCTTGAATCCTGATCAAAGGTTTTCGTCATCGCTCCGCGCTCCCTGGACTTGGCTCGGTGCGCCGGGGTATGGGCACTCCCCTACCGCTGCTTCCAGCGGATGCGTGACGGCAAGTGCTCCTCGAAGATCCAGCGTGGGCCTCTCTCGGCGTGAGAAGGCGATTCGTCCTTCTCGTGGGCAACCGCCGCCGGCGGTTGCTCGGGGATCGGCATCTTGAGGATCTCTTCGATCAGCTCCAGGTAACCGAGCTCGCGGTTGAGCTCCTCGGCGCGAGCGCGCTGGTCGCCTGGCAGCAGCGTGGTGGGGAGCGCTCGCCCCCGGCCGACGCTCCCTGGGTTGATCCTGTCGTTGTAGCGCACGAGGATGTCGCCCTTGCCGACATCGTGGGGGGTGGTATAGACGGCCTCGATGAGGCCAGGTTGCCATTCCAGGTTCAGGAATGAGAAGAGGCCGGCCAACACCTTCTCGGGGTTCTTCACCAGGTCCTCGTAACGCAGGCGATAGGTCCGGAAGTTGCCCGCGCGCTCGAGCGCGATCAGCTTCGCGGTGACGTCGAGCCAGTACTCGGTGGCCGCGCGGAAAAGACTCTCCGGGTGCCGGGTGAGGTGCTCGATGATGGGCGGCAGGAAGAAGTAGCGCGAAGTCTCGATACAGGAATCTATGGTGTCCAGGTGGTTGCGATAGAGGCAGATGTAGCTGGCCTCGGGATACAGGCTGGTCAGCAGGTCGATGTGTCTGATGTTTGGCGGCGCCTTCTCGCACCAGACCGACTTGCCTCGCCGTTGGGCCTGTTCTGCGATCATCCGCGAGATGCTGTCACTCACGCTGGCACGGACCTCGGGAGAGAGGGGCCCGAGGGGAGGAATCGACGGTCTCTGGCCGTGCAAGCCGGCTTGGGCGACGGCGAGGGCGCTGGCGAGGGCGCCGAGGTTGAGCTCAGGAGGTGCGTAGATTGCCGGATGGGTATCCAGGATGTAGCGGAGCAGGGTCGAGCCGGAGCGGGCGCAGGAGAGAATGAAGATAGGTTGACTCATACCACCCTATCATATCAGCTAAAGTACTACTCATGCCGGATGTGGGGCCGGGTGATGAAGGCTCTCCACCACAGCCAGGGCGAAGCTACCGAATCCTAATCCTAATCCTCGTTCTCCTCCTCCCCTCGCTCTCCGGCGGCCTCCGCCGCCGGAACCGGCACCGCCAGCGGTGGCTCGGCGCCGTCGAAGAGAGGGGTGGAGGGGGTCCGCTTGGCGGACGAGGGTTCCGCCGGGGCTCCGGCGGCGCGGCCGAAGCCGACCACCTGGTTCCAGCTCCGGTCGAGGTCGTCGCCGAAGATGACCAGGAGGTCTCCCGGCTGCGCGGTCTCCAGCGAGCGCCGGACGGCTTCCTCCTCGTCATAGGTCTCGGGCGAGATCCGCTCCGCCGGGAAGCCGGCGGCGACGAGGCCCTGGCGGAGCAGCTCGCCGACCTCGCCGGCCTTGCGCCCCCGGCGGTTGTCGTCCTCGCGCAGGATGATGAAATCGAAGGCCGGCGCGGCGGCGCGGGCGATGTCGAGGATGTCCTCGTCGCGGCGGTCGCCGGGCGCGGAGAGGACGCCCAGCCGCCGGCCGTTGACGTTGAGGCCGCGGATGGTCTGCGCCATCGCGGTCATGCCGTGGGCGTTGTGGGCGTAGTCGAGCAACACCCGGAAGGGGTGCTCGTTGTAGAAGTTCATCCGCCCCGGCGTCTGGTAGAAATCGGTGGTGAAGGTGCGCAGCCCCTGGCGGATGTTCTCCAGGCTGATCCCCATGGCGTGCGCGATCGCCGCCGCGAACATGGCGTTCTGGATGTTGTGGATGGCGTGCCCCTCGACCGTCGCGGGGATCTGCCGCGCCCAGAGCAGCGGGATCTGCTCCTCCCCCTCGTAGAGCACGATCAGGCGGCCGTTCAACCCCTCCTCCAGCGCCACCGCCCGACCCTTGTCGCGGATGTGCCGGCGCACCAGGTCGTTCTCCCGCTTCATCGTCACGTAGATCGGCTTGCCCGGGCTGTGCTCGGCCATCCGCGCCACCCGCTCGTCGTCGGCGTTGAGCACGCACCACTCCTGGGCGACCTCGACGACCACCTGCTTGACCTCGGCGAGCGCGTCGAGATCCTTGATCCCCCCCATCCCCAGGTGGTCGGCGGCGACGTTGAGCACCGCTCCCACCTTGCACTTGCGCCAGCCGAGGCCGGCGCGCACGATGCCGCCGCGCGCCGTCTCCAGCACCGCCGCGTCCACCGACGGGTCGCGCAGCACCAGGTGGCTCGCCCAGGGGCCGGTCATGTCGCCGGACACCGTCAGCTCGCCGTCGATGTAGACGCCGTCGCTGGTGGTCATGCCGACCGTGTGGCCGGAGAGCTTGAGGATGTGGCCCACCATCCGGGTGGTGGTGGTCTTGCCGTTGGTGCCGGTGATGGCGGCGATCGGGATGCGGTAGGGCGACCCCTTCGGAAAGAGCAGGTCGAGCACCGGGCCGGCGACGTCGCGCGGCTTCCCCTCGGTCGGCGCGGTGTGCATGCGGAAGCCCGGAGCGGCGTTGATCTCGACGATGGCGCCGCCGGCCTCCTTGTGGCTGCGGGCGATATCGGGCGAGATGAAGTCGACGCCGCCGACGTCGAGGCCGATCGCCTTCACCGACCGCTCGGCCATGATCCGGTTGTCGTAGTGGATGGCGTCGGTCTTGTCGACCGAGGTGCCGCCGGTCGACAGGTTGCCGGTCGAGCGCAGGTAGAAGGTCTGCCCGTCGGGGAGGACCGACCCGGGGGTCAGCCCCGCCTCCTCGATCAGCCGCAGCCCCTGGGCGTCGAGCTCCAGGCGGGTCAGCACCTTCTCGTGGCCGATGCCCCGCCGGGGGTCCTGGTTGACGACCTCGACCAGCTCGGCGATCGTGTGCCGGCCGTCCCCGATGACGTGGCCCGGCACCCGCTGGGCCGCCGCCACGACCTTGCCGTCGACCACCAGGATCCGGTAGTCGTGCCCGGCCTGGAAGGTCTCGACGATCACCACCGAGGAGTGCTCGTACGCCTCCTCGAAGGCCGCCCGCACCTGCTCGGGGGTGGTGAGGTTGATCGACACCCCCTTGCCGTGGTTGCCGTCGAGCGGCTTGACCACCACCGGGTAGCCGAGCTTTTCGGCGGACTCGACGGCGTCCTCGGGGCCGCGGACGCGCGCCTGCCGCGGCACCGGCAGCCCGAGGTCGGAGAGGATCTGGTTGGTCAGCCGCTTGTCCGAGGCGATCTCGACCGCCGTGTGGCGGGTCTCGCTGGTGACGGTCGCCTGGATGCGGCGCTGGTACTTGCCGTGGCCGAGTTGCACCAGCGAGCGGTCGTTCAGGCGGATCCAGGGCATGTCCCGCTCCTCTGCGGCATGCACCAGGGCGGCGGTCGAGGGGCCGAAGGCGCGCCGCTGGGCGAGGCGGACGAGGTCCTCCAACTCGGCCTGGAAGTCGTAGGCCCCGTTCAGGTGCGCCTCGCGCTCGGGCGGCAGCAGGTGGCGGATCAGCCGCAGGCCCACCTCGGCCGCCTCCAGCCCCACCACCTCCTCCTCGTAGCTGTAGATGACGTGGTACTGGCCGCGCGGCAGGTCGTGGCTGCGCGTCTTGCCGTAGCTGACCGGCGTGCCCGCCAAGCCCTGGAGCTCGAGCGCGACGTGCTCCAGCACGTGGCCGAGCCAGGTCCCCTCGTCCTCGGTCATCCGCCGCACCAGCCCCCCCGGCTCGCCGTAGGAGCAGGTGTGCTCGCGCAGGGAGGGGATCGCCGCCAGCAGGCCGTCCACGAAACCGGGGAGGCGGGCGGTCGGATAGTCCTCCAACTCGCCGAGGTCGACGCGCAGGCGGATCACCTTGCGCAGGGCGTAGAGGTTGGGGCCGCGGTAGACGCGCGTGTCGAGGATCTTCATGCTTGTCGAGGCTCCCTGCTGTGACGACCCTAACCTACTTCGACGACCTCGCGACTTCAAGGATCTCGGCCGGGCGCCCGGCGGCCGCGGGGACCAGCCCCGCCCGCCGCCGCACGTCGTAGCGGCAGCCGCTGGTGAGGAAGTCCACCTTGAGACCGAGCATGGCGACCGGCTGACCGCGATGGACGGCGTGACTGTCGGTGAAGCGCAGGGCCGAGGCGTCCACCACCGTCACCGCGCCGGAGCCGAGGACGGTGAGCACGCCGTCGGCGTCGATCATCGCCGCGGTGTCCTCGTCGACGCCGAGGCCGAGCGGCTCGGGGTTGTAGGAGAGGGCGGTGAGCAGCCGTCCCATGCGATCGCGGCGCCGGAAGTGCTGGTCGATCACGAGGTCGGGGGCGAAGCCGAGCCCCTGGGCCATCTGCACCAGCCGCCGTCGGGGCGTGCCGCCGCTCTCCCCCATCGAGATCATGTGACGCGAGAGCACGGCGGCGCCGGCGCTGGTGCCGGCCACCACCATCCCCTCGCCATGCCGGCGGCGGAGCGCCGCGGCGAGCGCGGTGCCGCCGAGCGCCGACGAGATGCGGAGCTGGCTGCCGCCGGTCATGAAGAAGCCGGTCGCCGACCCGACGGTCTCGTAGACGTCGGCGCCGGCCTCGATGGCGTCCTCGCGGGTGCGGACGCGCAGGACGTCGACCTCCTCGGCGCCCATCCCCGCGAAGAGCTCGGAGTAGCGCTCCCCCGTCTCCGGGAACTCCGAGGCGGTGGCCAGCACGACGATCCGCGCCCCCGCGCCGCCGGAGGCC
>DASWQX010000002.1:0-11926 GCA_036403495.1 Thermoanaerobaculia bacterium | reverse complement strand
GGGTTAAGATGTCACGTTCGCCGGAGAGGCCGATGTGTGTCCTCCGCTCATGAAGGAATTACAAACTCTTGGAGACGCGTATGAGAAAGACCCTGATTCTCCCCGCCGCGCTGCTCGTCGCGGCGGCTGCGGTGGCCGTTGCCCAGCAGTCCGGCACCCCCGCGAAGAAACCGGCGGCCCAGCCCGCGCCCGCCGCCGCCTCGCAGGCCGGCAAGCCGACCTCGGTGCAGGACCGAGCCAGCTACGTCATCGGCTACAACCTCGGCCGCACGCTCAAGCAGAACGACGTCCAGGCCAGCGTCGACCTCATCAACAAGGGGCTGCACGACGGTCTGACGGGTGAGAAGGGGATGCTCACGGACGAGGAGATGCAGGCCACCATGCAGGAGTTCCAGAAGCAGGTGGGCGCGCAGCAGGAGGCCAAGCAGAAGGCCCTGGGCGAGAAGAACAAGACCGAGGGCGAGGCCTTCCTGGCCAAGAACAAGACGCGCGCCGGGGTCAAGACGACCGCCAGCGGCCTGCAGTACGAGGTCCTGAAGGAGGGCACCGGCCCGACCCCGAAGCCGACCGACACGGTGTCCGTGAACTACCTCGGCACCACGATGGACGGCACCAAGTTCGACAGCTCCTATGACCGCAAGGAGCCGGCCACCTTCGTGCTCAACCAGGTCATCCCGGGCTGGACCGAGGGCGTGCAGCTCATGAAGGTCGGCTCGAAGTACAAGTTCTACATCCCGTCCGCCCTCGGCTACGGTGAGAAGGGCGCCGGCAACGTCATCGGCCCCAACGCGCCGCTGGTCTTCGAGGTCGAGCTGCTGTCGATCGGTCAGCCCGAGGCGCCGAAGCCCGCCCCGGCGCCGGCCAAGCCGCCCACCCGGTAGAGATCTTCGATTCGAGACCGTGTCTGGAAGGGCGTCCCCAGCGGGGACGCCCTTTGAGTTTCAGAGACCCAGCACTTCCCGCTGCGCCGCCGCGATGTCCTCCAGCGCCATCTCCATCCGGTCACGGTGGGTGCGGAAGGAGAGGACGCAGATGCGCGGGGCGAAGCGGCCGCGCAGGCGCGTCGCCGTCAGGTAGACCCGCTGGCGGGCGTTGATGCGGTCGAGGAAGCGCTGGTTGAGCGCGTTGAGCTCGCTCTCGGGCACGCCGGCCGGGGCGAGGCGGAAGGCGAGCAGCGAGAGCTGCGGCTCGGCGAGGATCTCGATTCCCTCCATCACGCGCAGACGGTCCGCCGCCAGCCGGGCGAGCGCCAGCTTCTCTTCGAGCTGGTCCCGGAAGGCGCCGGCGCCGTGCATCTTGAACGGCAGCCAGACGCGCAGGGCGCGGAAGGGGCGGGAGAGCTCGGGGGAGTACTGGCTGAAGTCCACGCGGTCGGGATCGTCCTGCATGCCCGGCATGTAGTCCCCCGTCAAGCTGTGGGCGCGGCGGAGCGCCTGGCCGTCGCGCACCAGCACGGCGCCGGTGCCGTAGGGGAGGAAGAGACCCTTGTGGGGATCGAGCACGACCGAGTCCGCGCGCTCGATGCCGCGCAGGGCGCGCTTGCCCTCCTCGGTCAACAGGAAGAAGCCGCCGTAGGCGGCGTCGACGTGGAGCCAGAGCCCCTCCCGGGCGGCGAGGTCGGCCAGCTCGGGGAGCGGATCGACGGCGCCGGTGTTGGTGGTGCCGGCGGCGGCGGCGATCAGGAAGGGCGTGAGCCCCTGGCGGCGGTCTTCCGCGATCCGCTCGGCGAGCGCGTCGACGCGCAGGCGGAAGAGGTCGTCGGTCGCCACCATCCGTACGTTCCCTTCGGGGAAGCCGGCGAGGATGGCGCCCTTGGCGACCGAGTAGTGCGACTGATCCGAGGTGTAGATCGTCCCCTTGAGGAAGTCCTCGGGCAGCCGTTCGCGGCGGGCGGTCACCAGGGCGGTCCAGTTAGCGAGCGAGCCGCCGCTGGTCAGCGTCCCCCGCGCCTCCGGCGGAAAGCCGACGATCTCGCGGAACCAGTCGACCACGTTCATCTCGATCCGCGCCAGGGCGGGCGCGGCGGCGTAGACCGAGCTGTAGCGGTTGGTCGCGTCGGCCACCAGGTCCGCCACCGCGGCATGGAAGAGGCCGCCGCCGGGGATGTACGCGAGGTAGCCCGGGCTCGCCGTGTTGAACGTCGGCGGCACCGCCCGCTGGAAGAAAAGGTCGAGCAGCTCCTCGACCGGCGCGCCCTCCTCGGGCATCGCTTCGGCGAGCGACTCGGCGACCGCGAATCCCCCCTCGGTACTCGACACGGTCTGCGTGGGGAGCGACTCGATGTGGGCCACAATCCGGTCGAGCGCCTCCTGGACGAGGGAGCGCATGGCGGCGGCGGAGAGCTCGAGGGGGTTGGGGGTCATGCGGGGAAGAAGAACACGGACGAGCAGGGACGGACAAGGACCGGCACGGACCTCGGGGGGAAAGCCGTGTCAGTCCGTGTCAGTCTGTGCTCGTCCGTGTTCTTTCCTTTCTTCCCCCCGCGCGAGACGGTCGAGCAGGGCCAGGCGCGCCGCGGGATCGTCCGGCAGGGGGCCGGCGTCGAGGCAGCGGCCGCCGCGCACGGCGAGGGCGCGGGAGGCGCGGGGCACGAAGGGCTCGATCTCGTGGGAGACGACGACCACGGCGGCGCCGGCGGCGACCAGCCGGTCGGTCCAGGCGAGGAGGTCCTCGCGGGCGCCGCGGTCCATGGCTTCGAGCGGCTCGTCGAGCAGCGCCTGGCGGGGCGTGCCGACCAGGGCGGCGGCGAGCACGGCGCGGCGGCGCTGGCCCATCGACAGCTCGCGCACGGAGCGGTGGGAGAGATCCCCGAGGCCGACGCGCGCCAGCGCCTCGCGCCCGCTCTTCCGGGGCTCGCCGCGCAGCCGGCAGACGAGGTCGAGGATCTCGCGCAGCGTCGCGTAGGGAGTCAGGTCGGGCTGCTCGGGGACATAGGCGAGACTCCGCCGCGCCGCCACCTCACTTCGCGAGTCGCTCCACAGGTCGTGGCCGTCGATCTCGATCCGTCCGGAGTCCGGCCTTTCGATCCCCGCGGCGATCTTGAGCAGCGTGCTCTTGCCGCAGCCGTTGGGTCCCAGCAGCAGCGTCAGCCCGGGACCGATCTCCAGGTCCACGCCGGCGAGCACCGGCTCGGCCTCGCGGTAGGAGAAGGAGACCCCCCGGAGCCGGATCACGACGCGCTCCACGACTGCGGATCGCCGGCCGCCAAGTGGTGGAGCTCCAGCCAGCGGCTGACCTTCTGCCGCCGGTTCCGTTCGGCCGCGGCGCGGAGCGCCCAGGGGAGGACGGCGAGAGGGAGGATCGCGGCCCAGGGGAGCAGTGCCACGAGCGCCGCCAGCAGCGCGCCCTCGAAGACGACCTCGCCGGCGGCGCCGGTCTTCCGTTCCGGCGCCCGCCGCATCGCTCCGGCCGCGCGGAGGGCCAGGAAGGGGAGGATGGCGAGAGTCACCAGCGCGGTGGGATGAATCCAGGCCGCCAGCACGACCAGCGGCAGAGCGTGGCCCCCGAGGATCAGGGCGTCCGCGCCGGCCCGCCGCGCCGCGGACCAGGGAAGCGATCGCGCCCAGGGCCACGCCGGCCGGCGGACGGCGAGGGCCTCGCTCATCCGAGCCAGCGCGAAGACGATGCCCAAACCCGCTCCCAGTCGCGCGGCGAGACGCACGTGCTCCGGCGCCAGGGCGTTGTTATGCGTGAACGCGAAGGCCGCCCCCACCGGCAGCAGTCCGAGGGCCAGAGCGCCGAACAGGCTGAGCCCGAGAGCCCGCCAGGCGATGCGCAGCTCGATCGATGTGCCGATCGAGCCGCCGCCCGCACGGCGTGGGAGATGAACGGACGGAGCGCTCGACCGGGCCAGGGGGCCGGCCAGGAGATCGGCCGCGACGAGGAGGAGGGCGGCGGCGCCGAGCGCGGCCCAGCCGCCGGCTCCGGCCAGGATCGCGGCGGTCAGGGCCAGCGGGAGAGAAGCCCATCGCCGCTCGGCAGGTACCGCGCAGAGAGACGCCGCCAGTGCGGTGACGGTGAGCTTGAGAACGTTCGCCGCCAGGGCGGCGGGCGCCAGGGAGGCATAGCAGGCGAGGACGAGGAATCCGAGCAGCAGCGGCGCCTGGGCGATGGCGATGGCGAGCCCGGCGGCGCGGCGATGGGCGAGCCCACTCACCGGCAGATGGCGCATCCAGCCGCTCAAGCCCCGGCAGATCCGGGGAGCCGCCTCCGCCGCGGCGCCCAGGAAGACCGCGCCGGTCAGCACCGCCGAGCCGCCGGACGAGCGCTCGCCGAAGAGGACGCGGGAGAACGAGGTCAGGAAGTCCGTCCCGAGCAGCATCCCGGCACCGAAAGCGGCGGTGATCAGCGGCACCAGCAGACGCATGGCCAGCCGCGCGCCGACGGCGAAGTGGAAGCGGAGAAGGGGGGGCAGAGGGGAGCGGGGCATGAAAAAGGATGATATGCGAGCTATACTTGCCCTTAGCGAGGACGTATGGCTCAAAGGGAACGCACCGTTCAATTCGACATCCGGCTGACCCTGCCGGACAGTATCGCCCGCGAGGCGGAAGCGGGCGGTTTCCTGCGGCCGGAGGTTCTGTCGACGCTCCTCAGGGAAGCGGTCCGGAAAAGGCGCGTCGATCGTCTTTTCGAAGCCGCCGACCGCTTGGCCGCGGTTCCTCTCTCTTCCCTGAACGAAGCCGAGGTCGAGGCCGAACTGCAGGCCGTTCGCGCATCGCGGCGCAGTTTGTTCGCCTGACAAGCCGCCTTCAATTTCCCCCGTCCGGCTTCGGCTGCGTATCCGCCGGGCAGGCATCGTCGACGTTCGTAATCGCGTTCACCTTCCGCGAGCGGCGGGCGATTTCGGTGTTCCGGCAGCAGCTCTGGATGGCGTCGTAGAGCGGCCGGGCGCCCTCGGGGTCGCGCCCTTCGACCCAGTTGCCGGCGGTGGCGAGCACGCTCGCCCTCTCCTCCGTGCCGGCCGGCAGCAGTTTGGCGGCTTCCAGCGCCAGGGCCATCCCCTGATACCGATAGTGGAAGCGCTTGTCCGGCACCGCGCGGTTGCGCGCCACACGCTGCTTCTCGTCGGGGGTCGGGCCGAGGTGGGAGTGGGTTTTGGGATCGGCGCGGGCCTCCGCGAAGGAGCCCTGGTCGAACGATCCGCCGTGGACGAACCAGTCAGGCTCGATCTCGGTGCCCCGCAGCTCCAGCCCCTGGTAGCGGTCGAGACAGGCGGCGCGGAAGAGCGCCTGCGACCGCTCGGCGGCGGGGCGGGAGGCCTCGTACCCTCGCGCCAGCGAGCTCGAGAGGTCGTCCAGCGCCGCCTGCCGGCTTGCCGGAAGGTACGCCTTGGCATCGGCGAGGCGCCCGGCCCGGACGAGACGGCGGCCGAGGAGGTAGCGGAGGTCGTAGGCGGTCCGCGGCTCCGGCGGCGAGGCGAGCCCCGCGAAATTGGCCTCCCAGGCGTCCCCGGGCTCGTCCACGGCGCGCGGCGCGTCCGGCTTGTATCTGGCGGCGAGGGCGGCGGGCCAGGTCTTGTCGACGTAGGCGCGCAGCTCGTCGAGGGTGAGCACCTGCTCGGCCACGTAGGCGGCGTCGACCCACCAGCCGCCGCGCACAAGGCTGTCGAGGGCCGCCGCGTACTCCCCGCGCGCCAAGCGGGCGGCGCCGAGCTCGCCCAGGGCGCGGGGCCGGAGGGCCGGCTGGACCCCGGCCTCGTAGGCCTGCCAGAGATCGTGGTCCGGGCCGGGCGAGGCGGGGAGCGCCGGAGCGGCCTGCGCGAGGAACTCCTCGGCCTCGGCCAGCTTGCCGGCGCGCAGCAGGAGCTTGGCGCGGACCCACCGCGCCATGGGCGCGTCGGCCGGCGCGTGCCGCAGCCACTCGTCCGCCGCCGCGAAATCGCCCGCGCGATAGGCGGCCCAGGCGAGGCGGTCGGCGCCGTCGGCCTTGGTGATCCCCGCCGCCTGCACGGCCGCCAGCCACACGCGGGCTGCCGCCTTGGTGAGCGGCCTC
The DNA here is from genome assembly GCA_036403495.1 of Thermoanaerobaculia bacterium. Classification (GTDB taxonomy): domain Bacteria; phylum Acidobacteriota; class Thermoanaerobaculia; order Multivoradales; family UBA5704; genus DATARR01. Next base: position 5,935 of record DASWQX010000002.1, on the reverse strand, counting down.
TCGTCGTCCTCGCGGGTCCAGTCCGAGAGCACCCAGGCGGTGAACACCGCCCGCGCCTCGGGCGAGCGGGCCACCGGCGGCAGGAGCTTGGGATCGGCGAGCGCCTTGGCGCAGGCCCGGCGGATCGACGGCAGGGCGGTGGGATCGCTCGCCTTCTCCTGCTGAAGGTAGAGCTTCAGCGCCTCGTCGAACCGCCGGCGGTTCATCTCGGCCCGCGCCTGCCAGCCGAGGCTGGCCTCGGCGAGGCCCAGAGGATCGGCGAACCCCTGGGCCGCGAACTGGCGGGTCCGCTCGAACCAGCGGACCGCGGTCGCCGGATCGCCCTGGACGCGGACCTTGCCGAACATGAACGCCGCCCACGTCGTGCGCCGCGGCCGCTCGGCCGCCGGCCGGGCCAGCAGCGCCGCCCAGGCGCCGCTGGCGGCGCCGGGATCGTCCCGCGCCCAGGCGATGGCGCCGCGGAGGTAGTCGGCGAATTCGCCCGGCAGCCCGGGCGGGACGGCGAGCGTTTGCGGCGGCTCCGGGCGTGGCGGAGGAGGTGTGGCGAACGCCGCCTGCTCGCGCCAGGAGGCCATCGCTTCGCGGTAGGCGACGATGGCGGCGCGCACCTTGACGTAGGGCTCGACCACCGCCTGTCGCTGTGCCGCCGGCAGCCCGGCGAGAGCCGCCTCCAGATCCTGCCGGTCGGCCGTCGCCGTCTGCTGGACCGGCCCGTTGGCGTCCACCACGGCGCTGAACGCCGGCTTCGCCGCCGGCAGGAGCGGCCGGAGAGCGTCGCGCAGCCAGACCGTCGGCGCCTCGAGGATCCCGGCCTCGTCGGTCAGCAGCCAGGGGGGAAAGAACGGGCCGCACGCCCAGAGCGCGGCGGCGGTGAGGAGGATGACGAGCGCGGTGCTAGCCAGGATCTTTCGGTAGCTCAACGTGGATCTCCGTGGGGGCCGCGAAGCGCAGCCAAGCGATCGTCCGCCGCTCGCCCGGCCGCAGCCGTCCCGGCCGGCGACGTTCCAGGCGAACGAAGCCCTGGTCCTGAGCCGTCTGATAGCCGGCCAGCCCATCCGCCGCGAGGAGCGATCCGTCCCTCCATCCTATCGACACCGGTGAGGGCGCGGCGGCCTCGCCATCCCCGGTGTTGAGCAGGTCAACCTCTACCAGACCGGGCTCGGGAGCGCGGACGGCCACCCGCACGCCGCCGCGCGGAACCCGTCCGGTCATGACGGCGCGCAGCGTCGGAAACGTCCAGTTCAGCCGGTCCCCCTCCACCGGCAGGCGGTACCAGAGGATGCCCGTGAGCTCAGGCGGCCTCTCCCGCGTCCACTCCCGCACCAGCCCGGCCGCCGCCGCCGGATCGCTGCGCGCCTCGCGCAGGCGGAGCCCCGCCGGCCAGGCGAGGAGCGGCCCCTCGGCCGAGAGCCCTACGAGCTTGCCCTTGGAATCGAACGCCGCGAGATAGCCGTACGTGGGGAGGGCCACTCGGAAAGGTCGCCCGAAGCGGGCCGCCGTTTCGACCCACTCGCGCGCCTCGCCGGCTCTCAGGACGCTGAAATCGCCCTTCGGGCTGGTGGGAGGCGTCAGCGAGTGGACCTGGAGCACGTAGCCGTCCGCGGCCGCAATCAGCTTCGCGAACGCCCGCCGCTGGCCCATCCAGTTCGGCAGGGCGGTGAAGGTCAGGGGGATGGGAGCGGTGGCTCGCCGGAGGAGCGGCAGGAGCCCGCGGAAGTCGTCGAGCTTCGATTCCGGGCAGTCGTAGTCGATCTGGACCTCGGACAGCGCGATCCGTTTCGCTTCCGCTTCGAGGATCACGTCCTGAATCAGCGCGGCGAGGAGCTTCCCGATCGCGGGCTCGTCCGCGAAGCGCGAAGGAAAGGTGGTCACCCGCAGGGCAACGCCGATGGGTTTTCCGGAGCTTTTCAGGGACGGTTCCAGGGGAATCCGAGCGACTCGGGGCGAACCCTGCGCCGGGTCCACCTCGGCGGCGAGCACGACGAGGCCGGAGATCCCGGGCGTCCGCCGCACCGCTTCCTGGACCGCCGAGTTCCAGCTCCGCTGCCAGACATAGGCCTCCTGGCGGAGCGGCCCGGAGGCGGAGGGGTGCCGGCAGGCGGCCAGCAGGGCGAGGAGGGCGACGCCTATGAGGCGCGGGCTCTTCACGGCGTTGGGGAGCGCGTGTGGCTCACTGTCGGCAGGTGAGATCGATCGTCGAGATCAGGCGCGATTCGAAGGCCTTGGGCTTGGCCAACGCCGAGGTCGCGACCTGCCCGAGGTGCTGGTCCAGCGTGGCAAGAGCCGCCCGCGCCTGCGTGCAGTTGCCGTTGCTGGCTTTCTGTGCCGCGTCCCACGCGGCGTCGCAGGCGGCCGGCGGCAGGTTGGGGCCCGCGCCGTCACACTCACCGTCCAGGGCTTTCCAGGCCTCCGCGGCATTGTGGCTCAAGGCCCCCCGGTGGATGGCCCGACGCGCCTCCGGCTTCGGCGAGCCGCTCGGGCAGGCGGTGGGCAACACGCGGAGCAGCACTGGAGCGAGGAGCAGAAGGAGCCTGGCGAGCCTCCAGGGCGAGGGGCTCGATCTCGCCGGGGTCGGCAGTGAGTCCGGCTCGATCCCTTGGGAAGAGATCGAACCCTTCGCCATCTCGGACCCTGCGGCGATTACCCGCTCGTACGCCTCGCGCAGCCGGTGGAAGCCCTCCGGGTCGGTCTCCGGCTTGTGGACCTCGATCCTTCGGAGATAGGCGCGCTGGGCGTCGTCGGGAGTGGCCGAGGTGTCGATTCCCAGCTCGTTCAGCGCGTCCGCGAGTGTCAGGCTCATGGCGATTTAGAGTCGATGAGCTTCAGAGTCACCGGGGTGGGACGACGGGCGGCTTCGGCGTGCAGCCGGCCGCGAGGATCGACTGCATTTTATGCTGAAAAAAGGCTACCGGGGCCGGCGGCGGCGCTTTGAGCCCCTGAAGGGCGCTCTTCATCTCGTCGAGAGCGTCCTGAGTCCCCCCGCAGTCGCCGGCCTGGACCCTCTGAACGGCGCGGACCGCCGCGTCGCAGGCCGCCCGTGGCAGCTCCGGGGGTGTGCGTTTGCAGGGGCGGGCGAGGACGCCCCAGGTGTCCCCGGACAGGCTGGCCACCTCCGCATGGGTCATCGTCTGGGCGCCGCCCGGCGGCTCGCTGGCGGGATGGACGACGACGTCGTGGTCGTTGCCGGAGAAGGATGGAGAGTCATGAGCGTCGGAGGCCCTCTCAGCAGCTTTTCCAGAGCGAGGCGAGGAGCATGACGGTCGTTCCGAAAAAGAAGTAGAGGAGCGCCTTGGCCCACAGATGCTGGCTCCATTTGGCGCCTTTGGCAGCCGGCGGATCGCGCTGGAGGATCGAGGCGTAGAGATCCTGGAGCATCGGCCGCTCCGCGAGCAGAATGAGGACGGCCTCAGCCTCTTCGGGATCGCGGGCGGCATAGCGCCGGGCCGCCTCGACCGCTGGCCGCACATCTTCGGATAGAACGGCCATCGCCGCCGCCTGGCGCAGCTCCTGGGGAAAGCTCGAGTCGAGCCCTTTCAGCTCGTGGAGGAGGCGCAAGGGATCGTTGTCGTTCCAGAGCTCGAGAAGGGCGGCGTCTCCGGTGTCCGCAAGCCAGACGCAGAGGCGCTTGTAGAGTCCCCAGGCGTCCACGGTGCTCCCCTCCGCCTCCAGAGCGAGGATGCCGCGCGGCAACTGGGCCGGCACGGAACGATACTCGTCGGCTTCCAGATTCCAGAGCCTGTCGAGCGCCTCCGCGAGGGCCGCCGCGGCGTCGTCGGGCCGCGACTGCTCCAGATGGACGCGGGCGCGGAGCGCCAGGATGTCGGGGTCCGGACTGGCATCCAGGCGCGCCAGGTCCGCCGGATCGATGCTGGCGGGAAAGCGGACGGCCCGGGCCTCCAGGAAACCGGGGAGGCCCGCCGCGCCCGCCTCGCGCATCACCTCCAGGATCTCCCAGGTGCGCCCGGCCTGGTCGAGCTCTTCGACGAGCCACCAGCGCAGGCCCGCGCTCGCCGGAAATTCGCGCGCCCCCTCGCGCAGCAGGGCGAGGCGCTCGTTCAGGTGAGTGGCGACCGGGAGGTTCCTGAGACGGGCCGCCAGCGATTCGAGGTCCAGGGAAGCGTCCTCTTCCTCTTCTTCCTCTTCGTAAGGACCCTCGCCGAAAACCAGCGTCGCGCCGGCGGTCAGCCGCTCGTACGCCTCGCGCAACCGGCGGAACCCTTCCGGGTCGGTCTCCGGCTTGCGCGTCTTGACGCCGCGCAGGTAGGCTCGCCGCGCCTCGTCGGATGACGCCGACGGATCGATCCCGAGCTCGGCGCGGGCTTCGTCGAGGGTCACGGCATCAGCTCCGGCGATACGCCTCGATCAGGTGGTTGAGCTGTTCCCGGCACTGGCGGATCATCTCGGCGTCCTGGATTTCGAGGGCGGCGTGAAACGCCGACAGGGCGCTCCCCACCTCCTCGCGTTGCGCGCCGATGAGCTCCATGAACAGGGCCTCGGCGCGCGCCAGGGCGGTGGCGTTCGGCAGGCTGTCTCGGGGGTGGAACTTGAGCCGCGCCATCCGCTCGCGGGCCTCCTCGACCTGCCGTGGCGTCATCCGGCCGGGCGTCTGCTCCAGCACCAGGACGTCGACCTTGCCGGACGAGATCGTGGTGGTCTCCACCTCCAGGATGCCGTTGAGGTCATAGGTGAAGCGGACATCCACCGCCTCGTGGCCCGCGCGCTCCGCGGCGAGCGGGCCGACGGTGTAGCTGCCCAGCGCGCGGTTGTCCCGGCAGCGCGAGTGCTCGCCCTGATAGACCTTGACCTCGATCTGGCGCTGGAAGTCCTGCAGGGTGTGAAACCGCTTCACCCGGCTCGCCGGGATCACCGTGCCGCGGTCCAGGATCGGCGTGAACAGGCCGTCGACCACCTGGCTTCCCATCAACGTCGCCGTCTCGATCCCCATCGTGAACGGCGCGATGTCGGTGACCACCATGTCTTCGAGGCTCGCGTCCCCTTCCTTGAGGGCGGCCTGCACGGCGGCGCCGAGCACCACCGCCTCGTCCGGCGGCAGGCTCCGCAGCGGCAGACGGCCGAAGAGCTGGGCGGCGAGCCGCACCACGCAGGGCATCCGCGTCGAGCCGCCGACGAGGAGCACTTCGTCGATCTGATCGGTCCGCAGCCTGGCGTCGCGCAACGTCCGGCTGATCGGCGCGCGGATTCTCTCCAGCAGCCCCGCCCAGATCTCTTCCATCTCTTCGCGGGTGACCGGCAGCTCCAGGTCGAGCGGTCCGCCGTCCGCCATCGGGAGCTGAGGGAGGGCGATGCGGGTCTCCTCGACGTGGCTCAGCCGCCGCTTGGCGTCCTCGCAGGCCTCGCGCAGCCGCGCCCAGCCGATGGGATGCGAGCGAACGTCGCGGCCATGGAGGGCCTGGATGCGGGAGGCCATCTCGGCGGCCATCGCGTCCACGAAGTCCTCGCCGCCGAGCCGCGAGTCGCCGGCCGAGGCCTGGATCTCGATCACCCCCTCGATGATCTCCAGCACGGTGACGTCGAAGGTGCCACCCCCGAGGTCGAGCACCACGGCGCGCAGCTCGCGGTCGCGCTGGTGGAGGCCATAGGCGAGCGCCGCGGCCGTGGGCTCGTTGAGGATGCGCTCGATCCGGAGCCCGGCGATCTCCCCGGCGGCGCGGGTGGCCTGCCGCTGCGCGTCGTCGAAGTAGGCGGGAACAGTGATCACCGCCTCCTCGACCGGCACGCCGAGCGCCTCCTCGGCGTCCCGCTTGAGCGCGCCGAGGACCAGGGCCGAAAGCTCCTGCGGGGTCAGCGAGTTGGAACCCAGCCGATAGACGCGTTCCGTCCCCATGTCCCGCTTGAAGGCGAGCGCCGTCTGTTCCGGATGCGTGGTCGCCCGCGCCCGCGCCGCAGCGCCCACCAGCAGCTTGCCCTGGGCGTC
>DASWQX010000001.1:0-4285 GCA_036403495.1 Thermoanaerobaculia bacterium | reverse complement strand
ATCATCGTCGTCATCATGGGAACCATCACCGGCTCGGCCGGAGGGGTGGTGCGCGACATCCTGAGCGGCGAGGTCCCCCTCCTGCTCCGCCACACCGAGCTCTACGCCACGGCGGCGATCGCGGGAATCACCGTTTACCTGCTCGCCGAGAAGGCCGGCCTCGGCCTCACCTCCTCCGCACTGATCGGCATGGTCGTCGTGGCGGCCATCCGCTTCGCCGCCATCCTCTGGCAGCTCCGTCTGCCGATCTTCCAGGTGCCGGAGGAGAAATCCTGAAACCTGGGGAGCGCCCGGTGCGAACGCTCAAGAAATCGTTTCAATACGTGCTCGCCCCTCCTCCGAGTTTCAGCACTAGCCATTGCCTTTTGGAGGGAGCACCTCAAGCTGCAAAGTGTTTGACGGATCGGCATTCTGTGCCTTGTTGTAGACGATCACGGGCACCTTGCCTGGCTTGTTGATGTCTTCAGGCTTGAGAGGCACGACCAGCATCGTCGGCGCCACAGGAGCATTCGGTTTCCGCGGGTCCGAGTTGCCGATTTTCACCTGACATTCCGGAGCAAAGCCGGTTCCATGCAATGTCAGAGTTTTGACATCCTGGCCTACAGTCACAGTGGAAGGATCGAGGCTGACGAGCGTGGGCCCTAATGATTTTCCGCCGCCGAGAGAGTCCTGCCTTTGGTCACTGCGGGGCGTGAAGAGGGCTTCGAAAACATCCTTCAGCTTGATCGTCGCCAACTCAGAGAAGAGGCCGATCAGGATCGCGAACGCGGAGGACTTTAGGCAGTCGGCCGTGTCGAGGGAGAAGCTCCCAAGACCGAACCCGGCGCGGAAGACCAGAAAGACGGCGAGCGCGACCAGCCCGCCCAGGAAAGGTTTGAAGATATACCACCAGATCCAGCTTGGCTGGAACTCTCGGTTGCCGACGAAGGCGGTGAACGAGGAGATGGCGTGAACGATGGCCCCCAGAGCGCCCATGAGAAAGAGTAGAAAGAGGAGCCCGCCGACGTTGTAGCCATCCTCATCTTCGCAGACGCCGGTCAGCAGAGCGGCCGGTTTTACGGTGATCCAGGCGCCCGCGGTCCGGTTGGGGTCATCCGCAATCCGGGCGAGGATCAATAACGTCGTGGGGCGATCGACCGCCGAGGTCGCGACACTGAAGCGGGCGGTCGAGTTGTTAGGGCCGCTCGGTGTGAGGGTTCCGATCGCAGGATTCAGCCAGCTCACTTGCGGAGCTTGTGCTGCTGGAGCCTGAGCTGGCGGGGCTTGAGTTGCCGGTGGAGGAGGTAGTATCGAAATCGCCGTCAGGTCGATGCTGCCGCCGGTGGTGATCGTTGCCTGCGAGGGTTGCAACGAAAGACCACCTTTGGACGACAGGAAGACTTCGGCCGCTGCGAATGTCTGTCCCTTTGGTTTCGCGACGAATTGGACCTTGCCGACTCCCGAGGCGTCCACGGATGGCGCTTTGAACAGACCCGCGACGCCTTGGGAAGGTCCCGGGCCGCTCCACGTGACCGGAACGTTGGCGGTGAAGAGTTGTGACTGCGCCGGCATCAGTGTCACGACGGGGGGGATGACCCGAGCCCTTCCTGGCTTGCAGGTGGGACAGAGATTCTCCCATTGCCAGGTTACGATGCCAAGGATGATGACAAGGCAGGCGAGCAGATAGATCCCCAGGATTTTGGTCCAGAGCGGTTCCAACTCCACGACGGCTGACCCGTAAGCACCAGCCTTCTCGGCCCTGACCACCACCCTCTGGGTGCGGAAAATCGACTTCGGGGCGGTGTAGAGCCCCGAGCTTTCGATCGTCCCCGTGCCTTTCGGCTGAAGACTCCATTGCGCGTCCTGCACGGGATTGCCATCTTGAAAAGCCGCGAACTGTTGGACCTGACCCGCGGTGAGTGAGGCGGTCTGCGGACGAATCTCAAGATCGGACATGGGGCACCTCCTCCGAGAGAGACGGACCGGTCTGGGAATCTCAGGTTGAAATTCTCTCCCATTATAACCCGGCGGCCGCCCTACTGAATCGGCGCCGCGAGCGAGGCCGCGCGGGCGGCGGCCTTGAACCAGAAGGGCCGTTTTCGCAGCTCTTCCCGCGTCATCCGGCGGGCCTGCGCGAAGTCGGCGGCGAGCATCCTCTCGACGTCCGCGGCGACTCCGCGGTCGGCGAAGATGGCGGTGATCTCGAAGTTGAGGCGGAAGGAGCGGTTGTCGAGGTTGGCGGTGCCGACGCCGGCCGCGGTGTCGTCGATCAGAAAGACTTTCTGGTGGAGGAAACCGGCCTGGTAGCGGTAGATCTGGATGCCCGCGTCGATCATCTCGCCGACGAAGGCGAAGGCCGAGAGGTAGACCAGCAGGTGGTCCGGATCGTTGGGGATCAGGATGCGCACCTCGACGCCGCGCAGGGCCGCCAGGTGGAGCGCGCCGACCACGGCGGGGTCGAGGACGAAATAGGGGCTGATAATCCAAATCCACCAACGCACGGAGTGGATAGCGTCCTGGAACATCAGGCTCGCGGTCTCGAGCCGGTCGGCCGGGCCCGAGGCGAGGAGCAGCGTCGCCACGTCCCCCCGCTCGGACGGTTGCGCGAGCCAGTCGAGCTGCAGCCGCTCGGCCGTCGCCCAGCGCCAGTCGTCGAAGAACGATTTCTGCATCCCCAGCACCGCCGGGCCGGTGACGCGGACGTGGGTGTCGCGCCAGGGTCCGAGGCGCGGGCTGAGGCCCAGATATTCGTTGCCGACGTTGTGGCCGCCGATCCAGCCGGAATGGCCGTCGACGACGACCACCTTGCGATGGTTGCGGAAGTTGAGCTGGAAGCGGTTGCCCGGGCCGCGCGTAGTCTGGAACGGGTGCGCCGCCACGCCCCCCTCGCGGAGCTCGCGCAGAAACGCCCGCGGCAGGCCGCGGCTGCCGAATTCGTCAAAAAGGAAGTGGACCTTGACCCCGGCGGCGGCGCGGCGGAGGAGGCGCGATTTCAGCTCCCTCCCGAGCTCGTCGTCGTGCACGATGAAGAATTGCACCAGCACGTAATGCCGGGCCTGCTCGATACCGGCGAAAATGCTGTCGAAGGTGGCGCGGCCGTCGATCAGCAGCTCGACGTCGTTCCCTTTCAGAAAGGGAATCGTGGCCAGCGCCACGGCGGCGAGCAGGGAGCCGTGCTCTGCCGGCGGGCGCACGATGAACGGTTGAACGGCCAGCGCGGCGCTCGCCTCGGAGCTCGCCTCCAGGACCTGCCGGGCGATCCGGTAGCCATGGAACTTGGAGCGCCCGAGCACGAAATAGGCAGGCACCGTGAGGTAGGGAAACGCGATCAGCGAGACCACCCAGGCCATCGTGCCCTGGGGGGTGCGCACCGACATCAGGGCATGGAGGGCGCAGATGAAGCCGGCGAAATGGCAGGCCAGGAGGACCACGCCCCAGAGCGTTGCCCAGTGGCCGGTCATTCTTCCGGCACCACCGCCGTGGCCTCGATCTCCACCTTGGCGCGGTCCTCGATCAGGGCGCTCACCACCACCGCCGCTATCGCCGGATAATACTTTCCAAAGACTTCTCGCCAAGCGCGGCCGATGTCTCGCCGGGCGGCGAGATAGGCGGATTTGTCGGTGATGTACCAGGTCATCCGAACGATGTGCTCGGGGCCCGCTCCCGCCGCGCGGAGCACGGCGGCGACGTTGCGCAGGGCGATCTCCGTCTGCGCCGCGAAATCGTCCGTTTCGATCTCGCAGGTGGCAGGATTCCAGCCGATCTGTCCGGCGACGAAGACCAGCCGGCCGCTCGCGGCAATGCCGTTGGCGTAACCGCTCGGCTTGGCCCAGCCCTCGGGGAGGAGGATCTCGTTCACGATTTCGTTCCCTGGTCGCGCTCCCGCAGGCGGAAGCGCTGGAGCTTGCCGGTCGCCGTGCGCGGCAGGGCGTCCAGAAATTCGATCGCCCGCGGATATTTGTAGGGTGCGATCTCCTGCTTGACGAACTCCTGGAGCTCCTTGGCCGTCTCGGCGCTCGGCTCGGCCTCCGGATTGAGAATCACGAACGCTTTCACGATCTGGCCCCGCTCCTCGTCCGGCACGCCCACCACGCCGCATTCCCTCACCTTGGGATGGTGGAGCAACACGCTCTCGACCTCCGGCCCCGCGATGTTGTGGCCCGCGGAGACGATCATGTCGTCGGTGCGCGCCTGGTACCAGAAGTAGCCCTCCTCATCCATGCGGAAGCAGTCGCCGGTGAGGTTCCATCCGTTCTGCACGTAATTTTTTTGCTGCTCGGGATCGTCGAGATATCGACAGCCGGTC